>CAKPPI010000006.1 GCA_934177545.1 uncultured Bacilli bacterium | reverse complement strand
TAACAATAACAAAATCATTGTATCATATTGCTTAATTTTTTTATAAACTTGGTCTCACATCATTTACAACTACACACATTCATCTCTCCAAAAAAAGATAACGTTTTAATTATTAATTTAATCTTCATCTAATTTATATTTAAATCCACCAGCATTTTATTCTAATGCATCTCAAACATATTTTTTATTATTTAATATTTTTAATAATTTTAATATTCTTGGAGAATTTATTATTGAATCATCATTATTTTCCATCATCTTTATAACCGTGTTAATGTCATACCATTTAATTTCTGATACTTCTTCCTCTTGAAGAATAAAATCTTTTTTATTGAAATTAATATATGTGTAATAAAAATGTGCAGTATGATGTTCTTCTAAATTAAGTTCAATCAACTTCTCTTCTAAAACATCAATACCCAATTCTTCTTTAATCTCACGAACTACTGCTGATTTTAAATTAGAATCATATTCTTCAACATGACCTGCACATATAGACCACTTATTAGGATTATGCTTTTCTAATTTACTTCTTTTTTGAAGCAATATTTGATTTTTATAATTAAGTAAAAAAACTATAACTTCACTTCCAACTAACGTTCTATCTTTCATATTTAAACTTCCTTTATACCTTTCAATGTTATCATTATAATATAGTCAATTAAAAAGTTAATTATTTATACTTATTCCTCATCACCATTATCTAGCTTTACCAACACTTCTCTTGGTTTACTACCATTAGTAGGTCCAATGATACCACGTTCTTCTAATAAATCAATTATTCTAGCCGCCCTATTATAGCCAACTTTAAATCTTCTTTGTAAAAGAGATGCACTTGCTTTTTGTTGTTCAACGACAAAAGTTACTACATCATTATAAAGTTCGTCATCATCATCTTCTATTTGTTCCATATCTTCTTTCTGACTTGCTGACTTATCCATATTGCTACTAGCTTCTAGATTTAAGAAGGCTTCATTATATTCAGCTTTTTGTTGTTCTATTGTATAGTCTATTATCTTTTTAATCTCATCATCAGCGATAAAAGCCCCTTGAATTCTTTGTGGTGATGCTTCTCCCATTGGTAAAAATAACATATCACCTTTGCCAAGTAGTTTTTCTGCTCCAGTAGAATCAAGAATAGTACGAGAATCTATTCCACTACTAACAGCAAAAGAAATACGTGATGGAATATTAGCTTTTACAACACCAGTAATAACATCAGTTGATGGTCTTTGCGTTGCAATGATTAAGTGAATACCAGCTGCTCTTGCCATCTGGGTAATACGCATGATGGATGCTTCTACATCCTTACTAGCTACTAACATCAAGTCTGCTAACTCATCTACTATTACTACAATATAAGGCATTCTAGGTATTTTACTATCTTCATCTAAGTTTTTATTTTTATCATCAATATAACTGTTATAAGTAGCAATATTTTTAGTATGACTCTCTTCAAACACCTCATAACGGCGTTCCATCTCTGCTACAATTTTATTTAGAGCAACACTTGCTTTTTTAGGATCTGTTACAACAGGACACAATAGATGGGGTACTCCATTATAAACTGATAGTTCTACCTTCTTAGGATCAACCATTACTAGTTTAACTTCATCTGGTCTTGTTCGCATTAAAATAGAAGCGATTATTCCATTGATACAAACAGATTTACCACTACCAGTAGAACCAGCGACTAGTAAGTGTGGTGTCTTATCAATCTCACACCAAACAACATTACCCATAATATTCTTACCAAGTGGACAAAGTAATTTACTACAACTTTTACTAGCTGGTACTTTTTCCATAACCTCTCTAAAGGATACAGGTGTTGTTTCTCTATTAGGTATTTCAATACCAACGGTACTCTTACCAGGAATTGGGGCTTCAATTCTTATATCTTTTGCAGCAAGGACAAGAGCTATTTCTTTATGAATACTTAATACTTTATTAAGTTTAGTACCTGTTTGAAGTTCAAGTTCATACTGGGTAACTGTAGGTCCAATATGTACTTCTACTACTTTTCCAATAACACCAAAGTCTTTTAATACTTTTTCTAGTGTCTCAATATTCTTCTCAACTACTCCAGCTTCACTCTTACTCTTATTTTTCTTAACGGGATTTAAAATAGATATTGGGGGCAAAGTATAATTACCATTATGAATAATAACTGGTTTATTAACCACTTCTTCTTTTATTGGTTCTTCCTTAACTTCTTCCCTAGTATTAATCTTTGTTAATTCATTTATATTAGAAATAGTAACTTTTCTATCATCCTTAACTTCATCTTCTCCTCCTGTAATAACAGGTTTCTTACTACTATCGAAACTAGTCTCTTTTTCTTCCTTTACTTTCTTTTCTTTTTTAGGAATCATTTCTTTCGCTCTCATACTAGTATTCTTAACAAAGTCAGCGATAGAAAAACCAGTAAATAGGGAAACACCGGCAATACATAAAGTCCAAGACACAATTTTCATTCCATTATAGGAAAATAGTGAGGTAAATAAAACACCAAAAGTACAACCAATTATTCCACCACCTATCACATCAATAGTAGCATTACTATTCATAATAGTAGAGAAAGCAACAGTTAATTGATCAACTGTCTCTTGAAAGACTTTTATCCCATTATAGTTATTAGCAGAAATATAGTCTTCATGCATAAGAGCTAGTATTCCTATCATAAATAAGTAAAACCCTAACATTTTAGTCGTAAAAAAATTAGGCCATTCCCTCTTTATTATTAAATATCCTCCTAATATTATTAATAATACTAATAATATATTATAAAATACTCCTACTAAAAATACTGCAAAAGAAGAAATCAAATTACCAACTGGTCCATACTTACCAATTCCAATAATACCAGCAAGCAAAAGTATTACTCCATATAATTCACTACTATAAGCAAAGCCTTTCTTCTTTTCTCTTTTAGTCTTCTTTTTTGCCACATTAACACCTTCTTTATAGATTATTAATACACCTATATTGTAACACACAACACTACTTATCTAAAAGAAAATTTATTTTTTTAATATTTCTCGTAAAAAGAAAAAGTCCCTATATAGAGACTATTTCGTTAAAGATACTAAATAACTATTTTCTATGTTACTATCTGTTTCAAAAGTATAAGTATATATCTTAAACATACCTTTATATTTTTCATACTGAGTATCTAGCTTTTTTCTAAATTCTTCATCACTACCATCTAATGCTGTATTTCCATATATATCAAATAAGTTAAATACCTTATTTTTATCATTTAAAGCATCAGTATAACTACCATAAAATTTATAAACTACTCCTACAGTAACAAAGTTAGAAAACATCTTTCTTACTTTTACTGTATAAGTTGTTTTATTATCTTTTTTCTTTTCACCACTTACATAGTAGTTATAGATTGATGTAGTTGAACCGCCATCATGACCATGTTCACTATAATCAGCTTTATATAAGTCATTATTTTTATCATAAATGATTAATGGTAGATTATCAATTTCACATAAATATTCATCTATTGGATTAAAAGTAATCTTACTACCAAATTTTTTTTGCAAGTATTCTTCAATTTCTTTACTACTTACTCCTATTTTAAACTTTCCATAATTGTTTTTTAAATAGAACTCAAATTTTTCTTGATTAGTCATCTCAAGTGGATTCTTAGTCCCATCAAAAGAAATGAAATAATTATCATACTCTTTAATTTTATCAACAATACTGCTTTGTTCTTCACTAGTTAAAGTCTCTTCTTTTATTTCTACTTTATCTTCTTTTTTAGTATTATTATCATTAGTAGTTGTTGTTTTACTAAGACTTTTCATTCCAATTACCAATGCTAGAAGAACTACTAATATCAAAATTATTATGGTTAAAAGCATTATTACTTTATCTTTTTTATCTACTTTTTTCATTTAAAATCTCCTATATTAGAATAATCTTAAAATATCATTAAATGTTACATAGACCATTAAAATCATAAGTAGGAATAAACCAATCGTATGAATCATCGCTTCTGTTTCTGGTTTTACTGGACTTCCCTTTATTTTTTCGATAATGATAAATAGGATATGCCCTCCATCAAATGCTGGTAATGGTAACAAGTTGATGAAACCTACATTTATTGATAAGAAAGCAAATAGATATAGTAAATTAGCAAGACCTCCTGCTCTTTGACTACCTACTACTTCATAAATACCAACTGGACCTGATAGTTGTTTTACTTTAATACCACCAGTAAATAAACTAGCAACAGTTACCCACATTTGTCTAAATAAAGCTCCTGTTTTTGTTACCATATAGTTTAGTGCATGTCCTAATCCATATTCCTTTTTCTCTTTAAAACCAATACCATAAACATAAGTTACTTGGTCAACTTTTATCTTTTTTTCTGGACTAACTTTATAAGTTTTTGTACTACCATCTTCTTTAGTAACAACAAATTTGGTTGCTTTATCATGTTTATCAATCGTAAGATACAAAGAAATATCATCTCTTGTATTAATTTTATGACCATTTATTTCCTTGATGATATCTCCTTTTTCAAGTCCAGCAACTGCTGCCCTTGATCCTTTATTAACATTAGTGATTAAAGGGACTGATGATGGACTTCCCCAAATAAGACCAATAAAGAATAACATCAATATCGCTGATATAAAATTAAAACCAGCTCCAAAAAACATTACTAGAAATCTTTGCCAAGCTTTTTTACCTTGTAAAGTTCTATCTTTTGGAATATCTTCTTCTTCCCCTTCTTCGCCAGCCAACTGACAAAATCCCCCGATTGGAATAAGTCTTAGGGAATAAGTTGTCTCTTTTCCTTTATGTGATATAAGTTTAGGTCCCATTCCAAGAGCAAATTCATGAACATAAATTCCTGTTAATTTAGCAAAGAGAAAATGTCCGCCTTCATGTATAAAGATAATCGCTCCTAGAATAAGAATAAATATTAATAATGTTACCATTTGCCCCTCCTATAAAATTCCTACAAATAAAATGAATGCTAAGGCTACAAAGATTAAACTATCAAATCTATCAAGTATTCCCCCATGTCCTGGTATCAATGATGAATAATCTTTTACTTTATAAGTTCTTTTAATACTAGAAAATACTAAATCACCCAACTGACCTATTAGTGATAAAAAGAAGGTTATAAAGATAATTAATACTAAAGACATATTAGAATTAACTACTGCGAAATAGAAAGTTGAGGCAACAAAAGTTCCCATTGATAGTCCTCCTATTAAACCTTCTACTGTCTTATTAGGACTAATAGTGGGACAAAGTTTATGTTCTCCAATATAAAATCCTGTAAGATAAGCAAAAACATCAGTCATTGTAGTTGTTAATAATATATATATTAGGTAGTTTAAATCATAATTTCTTATTAGAATAATAAGTCCAAATGATAAACCAATAAATATAGATGAACCTATCATATATAAAGCATCATTAATATTATACATATCTTCTCTACTATTAACAAATAATAATGGTAGTAAAAAGATAAATATTAATATAGCAAAAGCTCTATAATCAACCATATAAGTGAAGACATTCTGATTATAACTTAATAGTGTTAAGAATAAAACTATAAAGTAAGCAAAGATAATAACTACCTTTGGAAATTTTTTAGTTTTTTCTCTCACTTTGATAAGCTCATAAATACCAGCTATAGCAAGTAGTGTCATAAATACTGAGAAAGTCATTCCTCCTAGTAATAATATTGGTACAAATATTAAAATCATAACAATAGCACTTACTATTCTTTTTTCCATTTTTTTCATTTCTTATCCTCCCACTATAAGTATAATATAAAAATTGGCTTTTAACAATAAAAAAAGGATATCTCTATCCCTAAAACTTATCAGCATTAATCTTTACATACTTATTACCATTTAGATAACTACTAGCTTGACAAAGAGTACGAATAGCATTAATTGTTTTACCGTTTTTACCAATTAATCTACCCATATCTTCTTCTTTAACTAATATTTCAATAGTAATAGCGTCATCAGATGAAAATTCTTTAACACTAACATCTTCTTTATTAACTACAACTCCTTCAACAAGAGTTGTTACAAGTTTTACTAAATCCATTATTTTGATTCCTTTTTAGTTTTATTTTCAGCAAATTTCTTCATAACACCTTCGTTTTTTAATAAACTACGAACAGTATCAGATGGAATTGCTCCACGGTCTAACCACTTAAGTGCTACTTCTTCATTAATCTTAGTAGTATTTTCCTTTTCTAGTGGATTATAAGTTCCTACTAATTCAAGATATTCTCCATCACGTCTAGCTCTAGAGTCAGTTACTACGATACGATAAGTTGGTCTTTTCTTAGCACCCATTCTCATTAAACGAATCTTAACAGCCATAATTACACTCCTTTCCGTTTGCAATTAATATTATAGATAACTTTCACACATTTGTCAACATATTTTTGTTAACAGTTTCAACTGACAGTATACGGATTTAGTGTTGTTCCATCACCTTTTGTTATCTGAATATCAGATTTTAAATTTATAACAGGACGAACACCAAGCTTACCATTTGTATAATGCCAATCAAGATCTCCAACGCCATCCAAGCTACAATTATATGCATGTGTATTAATTGTAGCAAAGGCACTAGGTGAAAAAGTCCAAAAAGGAAAAGCTATATGTAAATAAAATTTATTATTATCAATATTTAGTACTCCACCAGCTAAAGCTACCTCATCAGCAGTAATCAGTCCTATCGGATAATCTAACTTGGCACTTGTATTAGATACCCTAAATTTATCATTTGCCTGACTACATTTTAGGCTTGGTTTTTTATTATCAATTAGTCTGCTGTATGCCCCATATGTAATACGTAAATCTGTAGTATAGCCATTTCCACTAGATACACTTCTGTCGTTGCAAAATGTTTCATCGACTAATTTTGACGTATAATTTGTCATATTTGTCTTATACCAATTATCAAGTATTGTTTTAATTATTGAATCTGTTTTGTTTGTTTGTGCTGACAATAAACTATTTGAACTATATGTTATTGGTATAGCTTTAACTTGTACATCATTAAGATATTCGGTTACCTTGTAAAGTATATTACAATTAGTTGCAAAACAACTATATAATTGATTTTTTACTATTTCTTCATGATTATCTTGCCAGGTTAATTGCTTTATCTCTCCAGTTAAAGTAAATTTTTTAGTTGTTTCATTAAATATATAACCTGACCCAAAATAATATTTTTCATTATTAACAAAATTTGCATATGTTATAGAGCTATTATTTTCATGTAATGAAAAATCTTCGTTATACCTATATCCAACATAAGTTGGGTCCCAATATTTTTCGTTGTATGCCGACTTGCCTATAGTTGCGATTTCACCTGGACCTGATGTACTTTTTCCCGAATAAATCAAGCGAATACTTCCATCTCCATTTCGACGAATGATTCTCCAAATGAATCCTGCAAATGATACATAATTATTCTTTACTGCTCCTCGGTAATAATAACTTTCTCCTTCATCATCTTCGGTCATATATAAGCCTTCATCAGTGGTTGCTGTTTGACTAAAGTCAGGTGTACCCTTTGCTTTTATATTACTCTTAGCAGAATCTACTGATACTTCATGAGAATTCATTACTAACATACAATCTGATAAAGTTGTAAAGCCATTATCTAAGCAGTATGTATCTCCTACTCTATTACTAGTACTATTAACTACTATTTTGCTTTTATAAGTCTTATCTTGAATATCATTTAAGGCTTCAGATGATATCCATAAATATAATTTATATGTTACTGCTTTATTAGTTTTTAAGTTTCGCTCATCTACTATTCTATATGTTTTTGAACCTAATGATTTTAAAGTAACTATTCCTGAGTCATAGCCATCATCACTAGTTATTTTCATCTTTAAATAACTAGTATCTAGTGTATTAGATGAATCTTCTTCATTTGATACTGTATAGTAAGCATCAATACTACCACTATTAGTTATAGTAAATGTGTAAGGAGTAGTAGCAAGTCCATCAGTATCAGATATAGGAATTGCATTATTTAGATTAATGGAATTACCTTCAGCAAAGTCTATTTTTAAAGTACCCACTTGCATACTTAATTTATCTCCTTTAAAGGATTTAGTAAGTAGTGCATAACTACTACCTATTAAGGTAATTATACTTACTAATATTAAAATAATTAATATGATTATTCTTTTATCTTTCACCAATTATACCTCCTTTTATTATTGCAACAAAAAAGACAAGACTAATTATATCCTTGTCTTTAATACACAACGAAAGAAAGTAGTCTTAGTATTTAATGCCCCCCCCCCATGTTAACTTGCTGTAAACTAAATATATCCATGGATGGGTCACCTCTACTTTCTTAAATATTTGTTGATTTGCGAATTAAAATGTACACTTTTCTTCATTAATAGCTATCTTTAACAGTTTGATTTTACCAAATTTTTGATAACTATTCAATCCCCTTTATTATTTAAATAATTCTGCTGCTATTTCCTTATAGTTTGATACTAAAATAAACTTAACTTTATCTTTTATCTCTTTAGGTACTTCTTCTAGATCTCTTTTATTTTCTTTAGGTAAATATATCTTTTTTACTCCTGTTCTATAAGCCCCTAATACTTTTTCTCTAACTCCACCAATAGCAAGGACATCACCTTGTAACGTAATTTCTCCAGTCATAGCTATTTTAGAAGAAATCATCTTATTACTAAAAGCACTTATTATTGAAGTAGTTAAGGCTATACCGGCACTTGGTCCTTCTTTATTAACAGCTCCTTCTGGTAAATGAATATGAATATCACTTGAAAATATAGAATCATCAACATTAAACTTCTTGTAATTAGCTTTTATGTAACTAAGGGCGATAGATGCTGACTCTTTAATAACATCTCCTAGAGAACCAGTAAGTATTAAATTACCTTTTCCTTCATAAAAAGTTGTTTCTATTTTTAAAATATCTCCTCCAAAAGGAGTATAAGCTAATCCATTAACTACTCCAACTTGTAATGTTTCTTTTTGATGATAAAATGGGTATATTTTCTTTCCTAAATAGTTTTCAAGTGAATCTTTAGTTACTGTTACTTGGGCTTCATTATTTTCTAATAACATTTTTTTAACTATCTTTCTTAAAATTTTAGAAAGCATTCTGCTAAGTTCTCTAACTCCAGCTTCTTTGGTATAGCATCTAATAATTTCTAAAATAGTTTCACTTTCAAAGACAACCTCAAAAGGAGTTAAACCCACTTCATCCATTAGTTTAGGTATTAAATAATTCAAGGCAATGTCTTTCTTTTCATATTCGGTATATGATGGTATATGAATAATTTCTAATCTATCTTTTAGTTCTAGTGGTATTTGATCTTCATAGTTAGCGGTTGCTATAAAAAGCACTTTAGAAAGATCAAAATCTTCTTCAATATAGTGATCAGAAAAATGAGTGTTTTGTTCTTTATCTAATACTTCCAAGAGACTACTAGCAGGATCTCCTTTAACACTCTTAGTCATTTTGTCTATTTCATCAATAATAAAGACAGGATTAGAACTACCAGCTTTTTTCATACCTTGAACTATCCTACCAGGCAGAGCCCCTACATAAGTTCTTCTATGTCCTACTATTTCTGCTTCATCATTAATTCCTCCAACTGATATAGTTGCAACATTTCTATTTAGGCTTTTGGCTATTGAATAAGCAAGAGATGTTTTACCAACACCAGGTGGACCTATCAAACAAAGAATGGGACTTTTCTCTTTCTTAGAATTTTGTTTAACAGCAATATATTCTAATATTCTTTCTTTAACATCACTCATACCGTAGTGATTACTGTCAAGTGTCTTTTGTATTTCTCCTAGGTTAGTTACATCTTTAGTTTCTATTTCAAAAGGTAGTGATAACATCCACTCAATATAATCTTTCATCATTACCACTTCTGGTGATATAGGAGCTGATGTCTCATACCTTTTAATTTCTTCTTTAATTCTATCTTTTATTTTCTTACTAGCTTTTAATTTTTTTAATCTTTTCAGATATTTTTCTATTTCACTATTCTTACTATTTTCTTCCCCTAATTCATCTTTTATTACTTTAAGTTTAGTCTGCAAATAAAATTTCTTCTGACTATCTGCTACTTCTTCTTTTACTTTTTCATCTATCTGGTTTTCTATCTTAGCAAGTGCTATTTCTTCCTTTAACTGTTCGAGTAAGGCAATAGCTCTTTTAATTGGATCTTCTTCATATAAATATTTTTTCTTAAGTTCAATTGAAAACGGTAAAAGGACAGCTAATGAGTCAGTTAAATCTGATAAGTTATCAATAAATGATAATTGGTGAAGCATAGCATTACTAGTACTTGCTATCAAGTTACTATATTTTTCATATGATCTTAGCAGCATATCTATATATAGAGTGTTTTTTTCTTTTGGTATCTCTTTTAAATTTACATCTTCTATATCAACATACCAAATATCATTTTCCCTTTCGTAGTTAGTAACTTTAACTCTTTCATGACACAAAAATACTGCTCTTGTTTTGGAGTTTGGCACTAATAATTTTAAAGTTAGAGTTGATAACACCCCAAGAGAAGGAAACTCTATAACATTATCTAGAGAAAAACCATCTAGGGAGTGTATCATAATAACTTGTTGATCCTTGCTTTGTTCTATTGTATTTATTAACTTTTCTGTCTTTTCATCCTGTGTTTCTATCCTATATTCAACCTTTGGGAACAAGACAGTTTCATTAACAATCATAACTGGTACTCGTCTCATTACACTTCACCCATTTCTAACTATTTATTATAACTTAACAAATTAATTTTGAGAAGATTTTTTTAGTATTTCTAGAAAAAAATAATATCTTAAAATATCGTTTTTCGCTCTCTTCGCAAAACAAAAGTTTTAGGTCTTTCTATTAGATAAAACGACTCACTATGTTTAAATTTTCCTTCTTTAAGTACTATTTGTTTAGTTGTCTTCTTATTAGTATCAATTGTCTTTCTTATCTTTTCTGATAAGTCATTACCATCATAGTTATAATTTAATATTTTATTTATTTGGGTACTTGTTAAGTTATTGTTACAATCTATAAATTCTACTGTATCATCTATAGACCAATATCTAAGAAATAAATTGTTTTTTATATTCATTTCTAAAAGAGAAGGCATAATTTTTAGATTAGTTACTATTTTATCATTTAAAAGATTAGGATTATAATTAGTTATTTTTCTAATAAAAGAATCAAAATCTTGCTGTTTAGAAGGCTTAATCATAACTTTTCTATCTTCAAAATCTACTAAACCATATAGTCCATTTATTTGTTTAGAAACTCTTGATAATCTTGTTTGATTATTTATTTTACTAATTAGCGTATCATTTTTAGGGCAAAGCTTTAGTAAGTAACTTTCTATATTGGTACCTAATAAATATGATTCTATTTTATATTTATCTCTATCATAATCTAATAGTTCATCTACTTCATTTAACTTTTTTTGCACTTTTAAACATTCATCTCTTAGACCTAATAATATTTCTTTTGCTTTATACTCTTCTTTCATTTTATCTCCCTAATAGTAGTATTTTTTTATTATTTCTTCTGCTACTTTTATTCCATCAATGGCTGATGAAGTTATCCCTCCAGCATAGCCACTACCTTCCCCACAAGGATATATTCCTTTGATATTTGACTCTAACTTTTCATCTCTTATTATTTTAATAGGAGATGAAGTTCTTGTCTCCACTCCAGCAAACAGGGGATTACTATCACTAAATCCCTTTATTTTTTTATTAAACTCTATCATTGCTTCTTTAATTGAATCACTAATAGTTACTGGTAACAGATCATTTAAGTCAGTAAAAGTATAATCTCCTAGAATAGCAAAATTTGTCTCTTTTTTAGTTATCTTTTTTCTTAGAAAATCTTGATAATATTCGACTGGTATCTTACCATTTCCTTTTAAATAGGCTTTTTTCTCTAGTTCTTGTTGATATTTAATACCTGCAAACAATCCTTCTCCATAATCTTTTTTAGATACAGTTACTACAATTGCACTATTAGCAGTATTACTATCTCTTAAATAGTTACTCATACCATTTACAACAAGAGAGTTGTTTTCACTAGATGAATTTATAACATAGCCACCAGGGCACATACAAAATGAGTATACTCCTCGATGACTTTTTGTTTGGTAAGTTAGTTTATAGGGTGCTTTCTTAATCTTATTTTGATATTGTTCTTTATCAATCATTTCTTGATAGTGCATTACTCTAACCCCTACTGCAAATGGTTTAGATTCCATCAACAAGTTTTTATCATCTAAAAGATGGAAAGTATCCCTAGCACTATGACCAATAGCAAGTACTAAAACATTACAGGATAATTGTTCTTTATTATTTAGAGTAACTGCTACTACTTTTTCATTTTCTATTTTAATATCTGTAAGTTTAGTACTAAATCTAAACTCTCCACCCATCTTAATTATTTTATTTCTAATAGATGGAATTATCTCCTTTAACTTATCAGTTCCAAGATGAGGATGCTGTAAGTATAAAATATCACTATCTGCTCCATTTTCAATAAAGATATCAAATACTTTTTTACCTCTATGTTCCTTATCTCTAATCATGGTTTTTAATTTTCCATCAGAAAATGTTCCTGCTCCTCCTTCACCAAAAGAAACATTACTTTCTTCATTTAAAGTGCCTTTTTCTAAGAAAGTATTAACAGTTTTTACTCTTTTAGTCATCTCTTCTCCTCTATCTATTACTAAGGGATGAAAACCTTTACTTGCCAAAAGATAGGCTGCAAATAATCCAGCTGGACCACTACCTACAATAATAGGTCTATTTTCTAATTTAATAGAGCCGGTATTTGGTATTTGATATTTCTCTTTTACTACTTTATTAAGTTTTAATTTCTTACTTTTCAATAGTCTTGTTTCTAATTTACTATCTAGTTCTATATCGACACTATAATGATAATGAATCTCATCACGTCTTCTAGCATCTACTGACTTTTTATTAATACTAATATTTTTAATATCACTAGACTTTATATTTAATAGTTTTATTATTTCCTCTTGATAATTATCATTATCTATTTTTAAATTAATCTCTACTCTAAGCATTAGTAACACCCCTACTAGTTAATATTCCTGATAAGAAAGCGAATGTTAGGTTGTAACCACCACAGTCTCCATTAACATCTAATAACTCCCCTATAATATATAAGTTTTTAACAAGCCTAGATTCCATTGTTAATGGATTTATTTCCTGAAGACTTACTCCTCCACTACATACTTGAGAAAAGTCAAATTCTTTATAAGAAGTGATATTGAATTTCATCTCTTTTAATAGTTTAGTTAATTCTTTCTTTTTATCACTTCTTAAGTCTTCATAATAGATATCTTTAGAAATATCTAAAGTTTTAAGTATGTAGTCAATCATTTTATTAGGTAAAAAACCAAGTAGTAAATCATATACTTTTCTATTTTTAAAACTAACTTTATCCATAAATGGCATTAAATCTATAGTTATTACTTCACTCTTATCATCATTTAATCCTTTAACCGCATAATAACTAAGATTAAAGATGCAAATACCACTTAATCCATAGTCAGTAAATTGAACTTGACCTAGTTCTTCTCTTACTTTTATTCCATCTTCATAAAGAGTTACTTTTGCATCTACTCTTACTCCTTTAAGATTTATTTTTTCCCTAGTTATAAGTGAGGTTAGTGATGGTAACACTTTTACAATATGATGATTAAGTTTTTTAGCAAGAGTATAGCCAGAACCATAACTACCAGTCATTTTATAAGACTTGCCACCAGTCGCTAATATTAATTTGTCACAAGCTATACTATCATTTATAATAAATAAGTTATTCTTTTTTTCTATTTTTTTTACCAAACAGTTATATCTAATTTTACCACCTAAATCTAGATAGGTTCGCTCTAGTAATTCTTTCATATTATACGCTTGGTTTGAAAATGGATAATAATAACCATCCTTTACTTTAGGTACTATTCCTAAAGAAGTAATAAAGTTTTCTACTAATTTAATATTATCACTAGTTATTATTTTTTCTAATATTTCTTTATCACTACTATGATAGTGTGCTATATTTTGATCATTATTGAAATAATTACACCTTCCCGCTCCAGTTAGTAATATTTTCTTACCACTTATATTATTTCTTTCAAGTATTGTTACATCATCACCACATCTTAGTAAAGAAATACCCGCTGCTAAACCACTAGCACCTGATCCGATAATTATTATTTGCATGGCACTCACCTCTAAAATCAATTCTATCATAAGAAAAGAAATAAACAAGAAAAAGTTTATTTCTCTAATATTACTTTAAGATACGTTCTTTAGTTGTTATCTTTTCAGTAACGTCAACATTCATATCACTAGTTATACCTTCTAACCAAGTTGCAGCATTTACATATTGTCTAATTAATTGTTTATGTTTTTCTCTAGTTGTAAGATGGTGTGAGTTAGTAGCTTTAGAGTAATTAGTAGAATTCAATAATTCATTATTACAAATAATAGCTTCTTCCAAAGCACTTTCATAACTATCAGTTAAGAAGTTTGTTTTTGAACTATTAACACATTCTCCATCACTATCATATTTAGGATAATTAGCCATATAGTAGTTTTCAGCTATAGATCTACCCGTAATATATGGATAAACGACACCATACGAACAAACAGCTTGTCCTGTTTTAGTAAATTTTTTCTTGCTACTAACAATGTAACATTTTGAAGGAACATAGGCAATTAGTTCACCTTGTTCTTCTTCGCTTAATTTTTTTGTTTTTATTATAGGCATTACTGTATATCCTACTGGATATTTTTGTTCTTTCATAAAATCCCCCTCTTTCTAAAAGATGCACATATTATAACACATTTTCTAAAAAAAATAAAGTTTTTTTAATACCAAACACGTCCTTGAAGATGCTATTTACGGATTTAAGTATTTTTTTTCAGAATATGACTTTTATTTATGACATACAATTCATAGAGGTGAATCCACTTTGTTTATAAAAAATATCAATAAAAGAATAAAAATAATGCTTTTATTATTTGGCTTTATTTTATTAATGGTTATTCTTAAAGTATTCTATGTTCAAGTGTTTGATTACAAGAAGTTATCAAGTCTTGCTAGTGATTTATGGAGTAGGAATTTACCAATAGAAGCATCGCGAGGTAAGATTCTAGATCGAAATGGTGTTGTTTTAGCTGACAATGTTACTACTACTTCTCTTGTCTTAGTCCCTAATCAGATTAAGAATAAGAAAGAAGTTGCAGAAAAGTTAGCGGAAATACTTAATGTTAGTTATGATGAGATGAAAAAACATGTCTTTAAGAATACATCAATTGAACGTGTTCATCCAATTGGAAGACGTCTTTCTTATGAAGTAGCTGATAAAATTGAATTCTTAAAGTTTGATGGAGTTTATCTTCTTAAGGAAGCAAAAAGATATTATCCTTATAAGACACTACTTGCCCATGTTCTTGGCTATGTAGGTATTGATAATCAAGGATTATCTGGACTAGAGTTACAGTATGATAAATATTTAACGGGAGAAACAGGAGCTATTAAATATTTTTCTGATGCTAAAGGAAATAAACTTACACTTTCTGATGTTTATGTAAAGCCCCAAGACGGTATGAATTTACAACTAACGATTGATATAAATATTCAAAAATCAGTTGAGCGGGAACTTGATAATGTTGTTAATATGATGAACCCTGACATGGCTCTTGCTGTTGTTATGAATCCTAAAACAGGAGAAGTACTAGCTATGAGTTCAAGACCTACTTTTGATCCTAATAATTATAAGAATTATAGTAGTGAGGTATTAAGTAGAAACTTACCTATCTGGGCTAGCTATGAACCAGGATCTACCCAAAAAATAATTACGACAGCCGCTAGTATTGAAGAGAAAGTTATTGATATTTATAATGAACACTTTTTTGACTCTGGTGGAGTTACCGTAGATGGTGCAAGAATTAGATGCTGGAAAGCCGGTGGTCATGGCGATCAAACTTTCTTACAGGTATTACAAAATTCTTGTAACCCCGGATTTGTTTTAATGGGAGAACGTCTTGGAAAAGAAAAGTTATTTTCTTATTTAGATTTATTTGGATTTGGACAAAAGACAGGAATTGATCTTAACGGTGAAGGAAAGGGAATAATATTTCCTCTATCAAGAGTTGGTAATGTAGAACTTGCTACTACCGCTTTTGGTCAAGGAATAAGTGTAACTCCTATTCAACAAATAACCGCTATCTCTGCTGTCTTAAATGGTGGTAATTTACTAAAGCCTTATGTTCTAGCTAGCGTCTTAGAACCAGAGACCGGTAATGTTATGTATCAGAATAAAAAAACTGTCGTTAGAAAAACAATTAGTAAAGAAACATCTAAAACTATGCGTTATGCATTAGAAACAGTTGTAGCTTTAGGCGGTGGAAAAGCAGCTTATATTGATGGATACCGAATTGGAGGTAAGACTGGTACTGCCCAAAAAGTAAAAGATGGAGCATACCTTGTTAATAATTATATTATGTCCTTTGTAGGTATTGTCCCTAGTAATGATCCTGAAGCTGTCTTATATATTGCTATTGACAACCCAAAAAACACGGCCCTTTTATCAAGTTATACCACAACGCCAATTGCAAGAAGAATTCTTCTAGATATAATAGATGCTTTAGATATAAAGAAACAAAAAGGTGGTGTTGAAAAAGACTGGCAATGGGATGATAAAGTTTATTATGAAGTACCAAATGTCATTGGTAAAAATAAAAAGGAAGCTAAAGAATTATTAGAACATTTTAAAGTCGAATATAGTAAAACGGGAGATAAGGTGATTAGTCAATCGCCAAAAGCAGGCGAGCGACTTGAAGACGGTGGCACAATTACTCTACTCCTAGGAAACTAAAAGAATGAGAAAAATCATCTTCTCATTCTTTTTATGTCTTGATTAGAAATACCGGTTATTTCAGCAATCGTATCATAGGATAGACCTTTGCTTAACATAGCATTAATTATAGTATTTCTTTCCTGCTCAATTCCTTGACTAATTCCTTGACTATAACCATGTTCTACGCCAGCTTTTCTACCATTATGATAACCTCGCCTAGTAGCTATCTTCTCGCGATATGCCAAATACATCGCATCTTCTTGTCTTCTTCTTTCCTCAGCATCATATAACCCAATAGTATTAATATCAAAAGTAGCTTCTTTAATTCTTTTAGTTGCTTCCATTAAATCATCATCTCCTAAGTCTTTTATCTTATCAAGTTTTAAAATAAGTAAGGCTTTTTCAAGTTTACTTAACTTATCACCATTATAGTATTTCTTTTCTAACTTGGGAAGACTGATATGGTATTTTTTAAGATTTTCCGTTTCAATTTCTCCATTAACTATATCAGTATAGACAAATTCAAGTATAGGACTATCACTTTTAAAATGGATAAAGTCGTTAAAGTTTACTTGTAGAAATCGTTGCATATTACTATAATCTTCACTAGCATTTAAACTTTCACCTTCAATTTTACCAAGATAAGCTTGATTTCTAATTAGTAATCCATCAAAGTATTCACTATTCATTTCAAAATTTATCAAAGACTTATCAACTTTGATAATGAGGTCAGATATCTTTTTTCTTTCTTTTGCATTACTAAGCTTATGTTCACTATTTTGAACTCTTATCCTTCCTTTTATTCTTTCTTTAGGAATACCTGTGAAAATGCTAACTAGAAAAGCTAGATAATTAGGACAATCTAACATGACAATTCTAAAAACCGGATCAAAGTTAGCAGGAATAACTTTACCGTTCGCTACTAAATTATCTCTGAGTTTTTCTAGTTTTGTTATATCATCAAGCATAAATTTTCCTCCTTTCGCCACCTAATCTATCACAATAAAAATCTAATTGCAAATTTAAAATTTTGCAAATTGAACCCTACTTTTATAGGGAAAATAACAAATTCAAAAGGCAATTTCACAAATTCACCATACCTTTACTAGTGAATTTAGCAAAATTGCCCCAAATTTCTATAATTTAAATTTTTTTAAGTTTTTTTAATGCTTCATCAAAGGTAGAAACAGCTTCTATCTTAATAGAATAGTTCTTTTTCTTAGCTTCTTTAATTGCTTCTTCATAGTTTTCACCAGCAGGTACTAAGAATATATCTGCTTTTTGTTTTACTGCTCCATTAAGTTTATACTTAACACCACCAATACTGCCAACACTACCGTCTTCATTAATAGTACCAGTTCCAACCACTTTTTTACCATTAGTAATATCCTTATTTATTAAACTAGTATAAATAGCAAGAGTTAACATTAAACCACCAGACGGACCACTTTCACTTTGCTTGAATTTAAGTTCTATCTTAGGATCTGTTTCATAGTCATAGATATTAGTAATACTAATACCTGCTATTTTTCTTCCCTGATAATTCTTAATAGTAGCATATACTTCTTTTTCTTTACCACTTCTTTTTACTACTAATTTAATTCTATCTCCAACTTTTTTTTCTTCTATAAGACTTTTTAAAGTATTAATATCCTTATACTCATTATCCTCTACTTTTACTATTTCATCGCCTATTTTTACTCCATCACTTTCTTTTTTTTCAATATAAGCGACATAAGGATGAGTAGCCCTTATATTTACCTTTTTACCTGCTTTTTGATAAGCTAGTAAAATAGCCGTTTGATTAGCATTCTTTAAAGATAAATGATTTCTAATACTTACATCTTCTACTGTCTCATCATCATTGAGTTTCACATCTTCTTCCTTTTCTAACTCCCAATCTCTAAACACTTTAGATAAAAGATAAGTAGCCGTATTTCCTTTTAGCTCTTTAACATATGCAAGATACATCTTATACTCTTTTTTATTACTAGATTTAATATTTATTCTTTTACTAATATCAATTGTACCTCCACCAGCATAAACGTAATATGGAAGAGGAAAAGATAAGACTAAATATAATCCCAAAAAGACAAGAATACTCTTTCCGTTTTCCTTCATAAATTCTTTTATTTTTTCATACAATTTATTAGCCATTTTATCAACACCCTTATAATACATTATAGCAGAGGATTAAAAATTATGAAAAGAAAATATTATTATTTATTAGGACTTACTATCATTATATTCTCCTATCTTGGAATATTTTGTTTTCCTAAAGTTATGATCAATTCATCTATTAATGCTCTTTTAATCTTTAGAGAAAAGTTATTTCCTTCTATCTTTCCTTTCTTTGTTTTATCTTTTTTATTTATAAATATGGGTTATCCCTTAATACTTAATAAGTACTTTAAAAATATTACTAGTAAAGTATTTCATTTAAGTGAAAATACAACCTTTATCCTGCTTATGAGTATAATTTCCGGTTTCCCATCTGGTGCTAAATATATAGTAAAAGACTATAATAATAACTATATAACTAAAGAAGAAGGTAACCAATTACTACTATTTACCCACTTTGCTAATCCTTTATTTGTCTTAGGAACTTGTGGTATCTTACTAAGCAGTAAAAAGCTAGCTTACAAAATACTGATTTGTCAATTACTAGCTAATATAATCCTTGGAATATTAGTAAGGCCAAAAGAAATTACTATCTCTAAAGAAAAAGAAGTAGTTTTTACTACTCCTAGTTTAATATCTATCTTACCTGATGCCATTAACGAAGCAATGGAAGTTTTAATCTTTATGTTAGGTTCTATTACTATCTTTCAATTTTTTACTAATTGTTTTCTATTATTTACTAATGAATCAGTACTCTTTAAAACTATATTTACAGGGATTATGGACCTTACTAGCGGAATAAGCTTAGTACCTAATCTTTCTATATCTATAGAACTTAAAGCTTTACTCATGTTAGTATTTATAACTTTTGGAAGTTTATCAGTTCATTTGCAAGTAATAAATGCCATTAAAAGCACTGACCTTTCTTATATCAATTTCCTTATAGGACGTATTTTAGAAACTATTATCGCCGTAATTTTATTTATCGCAATGTATATGGTGCTCTAGCTGTTCCATCACCACTTGTCGTCATGGAAAGATAGGTGATTTTTAGTGTAAATGCAGGAGCAACAGTACAACTAGTAGAAGTTCTACTTACCTTTACTATTCCCCCACTTCTTGCCTTTATTGCAAATACACTTCCCGAGCTTGTTGGAGTCATTAGCAAACAACAATTATTATTATTATTATTACAGTAACCATTTAGTAAATCACTAAGTTGCAAAAATCCTATTTTAGCTGATAACCTTTTACTAGTTGCAAATATACTATCTTGTAACGCAATAGGCGTTACATTAAAATTACTATCAGAAATACGTTTATTTACTGACGTTCCTAAGTTATTGTAATAAGTTTGATTTAAATACTGATATAATGTTGAATTTTGTTCATCTGTATTAGAATATGCCCAATTATAAAGTGCAGCAGTTGCTACTACTTTTATTGTGGTATCTGTTTTTGAAACAACTCTAAACCTTTTATTAGATAATGAAGCAAATTTAATATATTCACCACTTGCTAGTGCTTTAATATCACCCTTACAATTATCACCTGATATAAGATATGGCATTCCAGATGTTCCTTCCCCCGAGCTTATTTTCAAATTACCATTTAGTACTATTACTGGTCTAATACCATCAGTATTGGAAATACTACTAGTTGCAAGACTATAACTATTTACAGTATATAAAATACCATTTTGACCAGTCACTGGAGTTTGAGTTCTCCATCTTGATGAATCAATATTTAAATAACTCTGCCCATTTTTTAAAGTCATTAGATACTCATAAGCATTTAATAAACCAACTTCACTGGTAACAAGACTAGTACTAGCTAACTCTCCACTGCCACTATAGGAACTATAATTATACGAAGTAGATAAAACGTAATTAGTTGGTTTTCTTAATCCTCTATTAAACTTTTTTAACCATCTAGAAACATTAGAAGTTGTATCCGGAACACCGTTTGAATCAAGACTTCCATACGATATAAATGTTTCTGGTTGATCAGTTATAAGTTTTACTGCTCCAGTATTTTTATCAATTGATACAGCTCTCCAAAGATGACCACTATACCAAACATAATTATTTATAACATTTCCAGCGATAAATGTTACGTTTGGGTCATCATCATTAATATTGTTACTATTTATTTGTTTAAACTTAATTATTTTAGATAGTTTATTTATTAAATTAAAATATCTTTTACCTTGTTTTAATGAAAAAGTAGGAGTTGTAGAAATAGTTACACCAAGTTTTATATTTTTATCTTTTAAACCGGAAAAGTTTATACAAAATTCTCTATAACTAGAATTAGGAGTAATTAATAATCCACTTGAAAAGGGAATTGATAAAGAACTACTAGTTAGATAACCAATTGAAACACTAGAATCTGTTGTATCAATACCATCAGTATAATAGTAAAAATAGTAATATAAAGTAGTATCTGAGGTGTTTTTAATTCTAACTTTAACATAGTCATCATTACTTGCAACTGTATAATTGTATGTAGCCTGGTTAATAACTTCAAAGCTATCAGAACCATTAAGAGTTACTTCTCCAGTTAAAATACTACCATTACTTAAATTAAGCGGATAATTAATTGGTGCGGTTATAGAAAACAGTAATTCATCATCTTCAAATTCAGGATGAGAAAAGCCCATGCTAATCTTAACAAATTTATTGTCGTCTCCTAATATATTAATGGAAGTTTCCTTCTTATTAATAGTTAAACCATTAATCTTAGGGATAGAATAAGTAATTTCTTCTCCACTTTTACCATAACTTATATCACCATTATCTAAATTTATTGTTAAATTAGTACTATACTTTTTATTAGTTACTGTGTTATTCATGTCAAAACTTGCACTCAATTCATTAGTAGAAGCAGTTGTTTGTTGTTTAACTCTTACTAAATGTCCTTTGGTTAAATCATCTTGAATAATTTTTGTCATTTTATTTTCATAATCTGCAACACTACTTCTGATTGATTCAAGTTGTTCTTTGTCTTTATAATTTAATAAAACATCAAACATTCCCACTACTACAAAGGATAAAATCAAAAAGGTAACTAGTAATTCTATAGCAGTAAATCCTTTACTATTAAGTCTAATCATCATCTATGTACCTCCATAATTCCATAATTGTGTTTATCACCTTTAGTAAATTCAATTATGACATGAAAATAAGTATTATTATTAACCTTAGTAGAGTTTTTACTATAGGTAGGTACATAACTAATATATTCTCTAAATTCTCTTGTATAATTGTTGTTATCTTTAACTTTAGCTTTAAACTTTTCTAAACTATAGGTTGTTAGATAAATTTTAGTTACATTATTAATAGCTCTAAAATTACTACACCATCCTTCCATATCATTTTTTGTATATAAAAGGCAATCACTCACATCTAAATAGCCATTATTTATAACTGTCGTAAAACTATCTTCTTTTAATCCGTTTAAGATGATTTTTCTTATCCAATGTGCATCATAAGTAGCTTCTACTGTATCATAGTTTTGTTGAGTCTTATAGTCTGCTATTAAAGGAAGAATATTGGCATAAAGCATAGAAAAAACACTTAAGACAAAAATACTAACAATTAATGTTTCAGCAAGCATAAAGCCTTGATTATTAATTTTTTTTATACTTTTCATAAACATCACCTCTTGCACCAATCTTAATCCTATTATATAATAGATTATAGTAAAATACCATATCAAAATGAAGGGGTTGATTAAATGGTTAATTATGATATGACAAAAACTCCAGTTGTTAATGTTGTTGATGACATTTTAGCATATGGTGCTACTCATGGTGCTAGTGATATACATTTTGATCCAAGAGAAGATTTTTTAATGGTTCGTATGCGTGTGGATGGTGATTTAAGAGACTATACAAAAATACCAAAGATATATGAACGAAATCTAATCACTAGAATTAAACTTTTGGCAAATATGAATATTACAGAAAGTAGACTTCCGCAAGATGGAGCCATTAAAGGTACTATTAAGGATATTCCTATGGAAACTCGTGTTTCTACTCTTCCTACTAATGAAGGAGAAAAATGTGTTATTCGTATTCTTGATTATTCTAGAAGCCTATCCGGTATTGATTCTTTAGGATTTAATGAAAGAAACTTGGAAAAATTGAAAAAGATGATAAAAGAACCTAATGGAATAATATTAATAACAGGTGCTACTGGTTCCGGTAAAAGTACAACAGTATATTCTATTTTGCAGGTTTTAAATAATAAAGAAACTAATATTATTACGGTAGAAGATCCAATTGAAATGAACTTAGAAGGTTTAAATCAAGTACAAGTTAATAGTGAAATAGGACTTGACTTTGCAACAGTTTTAAGATCTATTTTAAGACAAGATCCCAACGTCATTTTAATCGGAGAAATTCGTGATAGTGAAACTGCCAAAATTGCTGTTCGAGCATCAATTACTGGTCACTTAGTATTATCTACAGTCCATACTAATAACTCTTTAAGTACTATTGAGCGTCTACTTGATATGAATGTTGAAAGATACTTATTATCAAGTGCCTTAACTGGTATTATTTCGCAAAGGCTTGCTAAAATGCTTTGTACACATTGTAGAAAGAAGGAAACTACTACCCCATATCAAAAAAAGGTATTTAAATTAGCACTTCATCAAGATGTAGAAGAAACTTATGTAGCAAATCATGATGGATGTGAGTACTGTTCAGGTGGATATCATGATCGTGTGGCAATTCAAGAAGTATTATTAATTAACGATGAGATTAGAAATGCTTTAAATGAAGAAGAAATGAAAAAAGAAAATCTTCAAAAAATAGTATATACTTCTGATGTAATAACCATGTTACAAGATGGACTCTATAAAGTACTTGAAGGAACCACTTCTTTTGAAGAAATATATAGAATAATTGATATTGATGATGATTTAGATACTTTAGAAAAATTAGGTTTATTAAAT
The DNA here is from genome assembly GCA_934177545.1 of uncultured Bacilli bacterium. Classification (GTDB taxonomy): domain Bacteria; phylum Bacillota_I; class Bacilli_A; order RF39; family UBA660; genus Onthousia. Next base: position 13,768 of record CAKPPI010000006.1, on the reverse strand, counting down.
GATAAAAGAGAAATACCTAGTGCTACTATCACTATTAATGATGAAGATGCAGAAGAAAATTTAGAAAAGCCTCTTCCTAAAATAGATATACCTGATAATTATGAGGAAGAAAGTGAAGATAATGAGAAAATCAATGATACAAATAATATCAATGATAAAGATGATAATGGTACTGATGAAGAAGATGGCGTTGATGAAGATGAAAGCAGTGAAAATGATAATAATGATGATGAATTACCAAGTATAAATATACCGTTAATTGATACTTTTAATAATTAAAACTCTAGAAAGATATTCCTAGAGTTTTTTATTAGCTTAATTTTCTTTTTTAAACAGATAACGTTATTGAACAGATAATTCAAACGGATTATTTTTAATTCCATCTCCACCCGTTATTATTACATTTGATTTTAGATTCATAGCAGACTTTATTGAAGACACCTCTTCTAGAGCTGGTTTGGATGAAGAGACACAATTGATAACAATTGAATTAGATGAGACAATACTAGGGTTCAATACCCAATAATCACTATTGTTGTCATCTTTATCAAATTGTCCTGCCAATAGTTCTCCATACCTTAATAATCCTATTTTAGTAGTAGTCACACTAGTTGTTAAATCATCTGCATATTTGGATTGATACTTTGCCAACCTATAGCTATCTTGATTGCCAACAGTTCCTAAATACCATGTTGTATTATCTTCTATCATATTTACTTGATCACCAGTTAAATAAGTACCCTTTGCTAGATAATCATTATTTAGAAATTTCCCTATTGTAGTATCCTTAGAGAAAGCAGTATTATCAGTAAAATGTGAAGTTAGTTCAGTTAGTGGGTTAGTACTTGTTATTTTTGTTCCAGTTTTATTTTCATGACTCACTATTCGGTAAAGATTGTTTTTTCCAGTACCAAATTTTATATATTACCCACTATACCTTGTTGATAATAAAGAATTAATATGCTTATCATTATCGCCTTTTAATTGGTAAGGATCATCACTAGTACCACTACCTGCAACAATTTCTATGTTTGGCTTTAAATTAATAGCCGGTCTTTTACCGTTGAGCATTCTTGTGTAATCGCTAGTGCTGTCATCGCTATTAACATAGTATAATTGATTATTTTTTGTAAGTTGGCCACCTGCCATAGTAGAATAACTACTCATAGTATCCCATGATAAACCATTATTTAAATATCCTGTCGAGGCTGTTGCATTTTTATAACTCATTCTATATTCATATATAGTTAATAAGCCAATGGCAGAAGGAGTTAAATTAGTAGTTGCAGTTCCGTCTGGAGAATCATCCCACTCACTGTTCATTTTTATAAATTTATCAGGTTCTCTTAAGTTTCCTAAGAAACCATCTACACTAGTATCATTTAACCAAATATAGGCATCACTTTCTTTAAAGTTAGTATATCCTGTAATGGCATAAGTAAAATTTGCTATATTCCATTGTGTTACTAATTTTACAGAATTATCGGTAGTATCAATTGATACTGCTCTCCATAGCTTTCCACTATACCAAATATAATTATTAGGATCAGTTCCAGTAATAAAAGTCTTCTTTGCATCTGATGTATCAATTACACCATTATCTCCTACTCTCCTTTTAATAACTTATTAGCTACAGTAGGAGTTAAGTTACTAGAGGATTTAACTACTATTTTACTTTTATATGACATGCCTTGAACAGTATTATCTGCATCAGATGAAATCCATAAATATAATTTATAAGTAACTTTAGAACCCACTGCTAATTTTGTTTCATCTATTAATTTGTAAGTATCTGTTCCTAATTCTTTTAATGTTTTTATACCAGAATCATAGCCATCGGATCCTGTTAATTTTACTTTTAAATAAGTAGTATCAAAAGTATTAGAAGAGTCCTCTTCATTTGATACTGTATAATAAGCATCAATTGTACCACTATTAGTTATAGTAAAGGTATAAGGGGTTGTCTGTAATCCTTTCTCATCAGACATTGGTTCAGTATTATTTAGGCTTATGGTATTGCCTTCCGTAAAATCAACTTTTAAAGTACCTACTTGCACACTTAGCTTATCACCTTTAAATGTTTTCATCAGTAAAGCGTAACTTCCTCCTATTAAGGCTATTAAACTAATTAACACCAGTATGATTATCATTATTATCTTCCGTTTTTCTCTAGTCATAAAGCACCTCTATTCTAGGTAAATTTTATCATAATACACTTTTTCTTTCAATAGAAAAAGTGTATTTCTACACTTCTTGAATAACAGTAATTATCATTGGTTTAGAGCCTATTTCTTGATATAAATATTTACCAAGTTGTTCTCTAACATCAGATTTTATCTTAGCATAATCAACTCTTTTAGTTCCTTTTTCTATGTTAGATTCAATAACTTCTTTGGATAATTCTTTGATTTGCTCTACTATATCTTGATTTTCCTTTACATAAATAAAGCCTCTCGTTAGCACCTTTGGTCCTGCTACTACATCCTTTGATTCTTTATCTAATGTACAACTTATTATAACAATACCATTTTCCCCTAACATTTCTCTATCTTTTAAAACTAGGTTACCTATATCACTAGAGTCTTTTCCATCAATTAATATCTCATCTACATTAATATGTTCCCTACTATCTAATAATTTTCCATTCTCAATAGATACTACATCACCATTTTGCTTTAATAAAATATTATCTTTAGGAATATTCATCTCTTCTGCTATTTCAGCAAAAGCATATTGATTTCTATATTCACCTTTAACTGGGAATAAATATTTAGGTTTTAATAGATTTAACAACATCTTTAAATCTTCACTTGAAGCATGATGTAGTAAATGTTTCTTACTAGACAAGCTTATAGCATTAACCCCAAGCATGGCTATTTCATCCATTATAAGGGCAAGACGTCTTTCCATTCCTTCTGCGCTTGGTTCACTTATAAAGATAGTGTCAGATTCTTTTAATTTGATATATTTATCGTATCCTTTAATTATTCTTTCTAAGTTAGCAAATGGTTTTTCTCTCTCATCAGAGATAAATACTACTACATCTTTATCATTTAAATTAGATAAATCTCCTATTATCTTTGGATTTATTTCTAAGTATTTATTTTCTATTCCATAATTAATCATACTTTGTAAGCTTTTACCCATAATAACTATCTTACGATGAGTCTTTGATATTTCATCAAATAACTCTTGTATACGATAGAAGTGAGCAGGAAAAATAGTAACTATTATTCTATTTTCGTTTTTAGTAAGAATAGTTCTTATGAAGTCTTGTACTCTATGATTTGGACTAGTATAACCAGGTCTCTCGGCATAAAGTGATTCAGCAAGTAGGCATAATACCCCTTGTTTTCCAACGTAAGCTAGTTTTCCTAAATCTGTTTGATAAAGTGATCTAATAGCATGATCAAAAGTAAAGTCTCCTGTATAAACAATTGCTCCATCTTTAGTATATAAAACATAACAGAAAGCATCTGGTATAGAATGTGTCATAGCAATAGGGAAAATACTTTCCCTACCAAAACTTAATTTTCGATGAGCTTTAATCTCATGTAAGTTAGCTTTTTTTACTCCAGCTTCAGCAAGATCAAGTCTAAGTATCTCTAAAGTCAGTTTCCCTCCGTAAATAGGAACATCACCTAATTTACTAATAATATCAGGAACGGCTCCAATATTTCCTTCATGTCCATGGCTTAAGAAAATACCTTTAATTCTTTTTTTATTCTTAATTAAGTAATCAAAACTAGGAATAATATAATCAATTCCCAAATTATGTTCTACATCATATTTTAGTCCGGCATCAAATATATATAATGATTTATCTACATCTACGACATACATATTTTTACCATTTTCGTTTAGTCCACCTAAACTAAATATTTTAATTTTACTCATTTCTCTCCTCCTTGTATTTTTTTATTTTCTTTTGTAATTTCTTCTCTTGTATTTCAATACTTGCTGATAATTCTTTTTCTCTTTCCCTATTTTTAAATAAAGTAATTTCATCTACTGCATCAAAGTAATCATAAAGTAAGTAGTGATATTTTTCTTGTTCTAATATATAGTTATCTAGTGCTATATTATCAATCATCAATCGTCCCAATAAAGAGATGTCATCACTATTTTCTAAATTAGTTAATAATTCATTATAAAAGTTAATCATAGAAAGACTAGTATTATATTTAGAGATTAGTCTTTTAGCAATATCTGCTGTTTCTATATCTTCTAGACTTTCTTTGTTATTTACTAAACTTACTACTAGTGTCCCACGTAATGCTTCTACTTCATCTTTTTGTAAAGTATAAGACTTTGTTAAGTAAGAAAAGATTTTTATATGTTCATTTTTCAATTCTTAGCTAACTTTTCTAAAGCATCTTTTGCTGCTATTTGTTCTGCATCTTTCTTACTACTTCCTACCCCTTTACCATAAATGATTCCATCTACTTTAGCTTCTATTGTAAATGTTTTATCATGAGCTGGTCCTTCTTCTTTTATTACTTCATAAATAACACTTTGTTTAGTAGTTTGTACGGCTTGTTGTAAAGCTGACTTATAGTCTTCAAAGAAAACAATATTTGGATTTTGAATATATGGTACTATTATATCTAAAGCTACTCTTCTAGCTGTTTCATAGCCAAGGTCTAAATAAATTGCTCCTAGTAAGGCTTCAAATATATCAGCAACAATTGCTTTTTTATATTTACCACCACTAGACTCTTCTCCATGTCCTACTTTTATATACTTATTAAAGCCCATATCCATAGAATATCTATAAAGAGCATTTTCACAAACATAACTAGCTCTTACCTTAGTCATTTCTCCTTCAGTTTCCCTCTCATATCGATATAAATAATCAGCAACTACTAAATCTACTATGGCATCTCCAAGAAACTCTAATCTTTCATAATCTTTTTTAGCTTTATGTTCATTGGCATATGACGAATGAGAAAAAGCTGTATTATAAAGAGTTAAATTCTTAGGACTTATCTTTAATTGTTTAAACAATTCTTCCATAAAAAAAGCTCCCTTCGTACGTATTTTATCATGTTTTTAATTTTTTAGCAATCACTTGCTAAAAGTATGATTTTATGCTACTATGTATATAGATGAAGGAAACTTCATATAATAAAAAAGGAAATACTTAATATCCAATGTTTGAGTACTTACCTTAAATGGTGTTGCACACAATCTATTAGATTGTGTGCTTTTTTATTTTATGACTACTTGTAAAGTAGGACAAGTAGTAACATTATAATTACTGCTAATAATGATATTAATAAATCTTTTTTAGACATCATATCATATCAAGCCTCCTTCCCTTAAAAGAAGAAAGGCAAGCACTCTAACTATTAAGTATTTCAAGTGCTATTATATTATTAATAATCATACTAAACAATAAAAAAGAAAAGTTTTAATATTTCTCGTATTATTAATTAACCACTAGATTAATATACTCCATACATTTAATTTCTAACAATCTAAAGTTACAACATCTTAAAAGTACATTTTCATAAAGTGTTTTTTTATTGTATTGTTGATGAAAACGGGTAATCTTCTTTAAAATCAGTTCTCTATCTTTATTAATTGATGATATTTGGTTTTCTAATAATTTTTTATATTTCTCCTCTTTAACTGTAGGCAAGAGTTCTGTTAATTCTTCATTGGACAGGGAATCATATTATTAAAATTAATAACTCCAAGTTTTCCTTCATCAATTAACCATATATCAATGGCTGTTTTCTTCATCTTTTGATATTTTGGTTTTGGAGAAGATAATGGTGCAAAATAGTTATTATTATTATAAGTGTATACAATACCAACATACGGACGACTATGGTTCTTATTAAATCGAACTTTATCATCAAACTTTCTTAAATAGTCAATATAATCATTTGAAATATAATACAATTTTAATCTTCTTTGTTTTCTCATAAATTAACTCCTATACTTAAAAAGCTAGGTAAACACACCTAGCATATTTTAATTCCCACTATGGCTTGGGTACTCCAACTTTTATTAATTCCCACTATGGCTTGGGTACTCCAACTCTTACTGTTTTAATTTTATAATTAAAACAATTTCTTAATGAAACAATACAGTTTCATTAATATTATATGAGAACGTTCCCATTTAATACGCCAATAATGTAACATATTTTTTTTATCTTGTAAATAAAATTTGGTAATTTTTTGATTGAAGAAAAAAGTTTTAATATTTTCCGTATTATTTTCTAATAACTAACCAAAGCATTAGATAAGCATATTGCCAGCTTGGTTTTTTCTTTAACTGTTTTACTGTATAACTAACCGTTTCATAAGTAGCACAGTATTTATCTACTAGTGTTAAAATAAAAGCTTCTTTTGTTCTTGGTAATTTAATAGTTACTGGCCACATATGATTAATTATAATATCTTTTTCTTTATCATTTAAATCAAAGATGGATAAAGCTTTTTCTAGAGCTTTTTTAGGATGAGTAAAGGCATGCCATTTATGGGAGATATCTTTAACACGCCAATCATATAGGTAAAAGTCATGAAGCATAGCTGCTCTTGCACAAGACGTATAATCAAGGTTAAGTTTTTTACAAAGAATATAACAGTAGTAAGAAGCCATATAGCAATGATCAAAACAACTAGTATCAGCGTGTTGTCTATACTCTTTCATCTTTAATACTTCACTATTTTCTACTATATCTTTTATAATAGACTCAAATTCTTCCATAATCATCACCCTTTTTTCTTTTAAAGATTATCATATTAATTATTTACTAGCAAGAAAAATAATACTTTTATTAGATATTTACAAGTTATTTACATATTATTTATCTTATCATCACTAATACCTGTTAATAATCCCTCATAATAATTATATAATGTCTCACTATTAAACATTATCTTATCATTTTCTAAATTCCAATTATCTTTATTTTCCCTCAAAAAAGTAAAGATATCTTTTAACTTAGATACAGTAGCTAAATATTCATTAATAGCATCTAAATTCTTTTGATTATTCATCATATCAGCCATTAAATCATTAAGATAGTAATCATTATAATAGTCATCTTCTCTTAATTTTTTAGTTAAATAACTCTCTATTTTTTCTTTACTAGTAAGGTTTTGATATTCATCTCTTAATTTAGTAAGTTTACTACCTGTATTATTGATAAGGGAGATAGTATTAGTAAACTCTTTTCCATCAGTTTTAATATTATCAATCATTAATAAATTTTCTATATTATCACTATTATCTAAGATTTCATACATTTCTTTAAATAACTTTTCTTTATCTTTCAAATAATTCTTAGCTGCCTTTTCTACTAGAACATAATCCCCACTAGTAGTAATAGTATTTAGTCTAGTATTAATATTATCAGTATCATTATTCTCTATTAAAAGATTTAGTTCTGTTACCTCTTTAGTTAAATTACTTTCTATCTTTAAATCTTTCTTAACACTAGTAAATATAATAAAAGTAAAAGCTAATAAGATAATAGAAAGTATAACTACTACTAAAATTATAATTCTCTTTTTCATTTTAATCTTCTATCTTTATAGAAGAACTATCTTTATAAGATACACTTAACATTGCCGATATGATAGTTTCTATATAAGTATATACTCCTTTATCTATATTTTTTATATTATGAAGAATGTTTTTAACGTCTTCCATTTCTACTTTTACTGGTTTAGTATACTCTTTTCCAAGATTTGCAAATAATGTTTCAAAAGTATATTCTATTTTACTATTTTCTAAATCTTTTATCCCAGTAGTAGTTGACTCATGTAATTGTAGTGATGACTTTGATAATTCATCTAGAACAAAACATTGTCCAAAGATATTCCATGATGTTGGATAGTGTTCTTCAAAGGCAAAGAGATTACTCTTTACTACTTTATAGTTACTATTATTTAATAAGATACCAACACAAGACATAGAAGGTACTATATTATTAAGTTTAGGTAACACTCTTTTATATTTTAAACTGTTATACTCTTCTAATCTAAGACCTGGTCCATCAAAGTTATAGATAGCAGTTATTTTATTAAATAGGCTATCTTCTAGTTCCATATTACTAACTAAAGCAAGATTACCTCCTTTAGAGTGTCCTGTTACAAAAACTTCTTTATCATTAATATCTATATTATCTTTTAAGTAGTTAACTGCTAGTGTTTGGGTAACTGTTAGATACTTATATGCTATTCTAATATTTTCAATCCAACCAATTAAAGAGCCATCTGTTCCTTTAAAACTTACTATTTTTTTATCATCTAAGATAAAAGTTGCCGCTCCAAACTGGGTAGTATCATCCTTAATTCTTACAAAGTTTTTAATTTTAAGATTCTTATATCTTTTAGAATCTTTTATAATATCTAATAATTCATAAGCTTTAGGTACCATTACTCCTACATCTTTCTTATGATATTTATAAGTATAGTCATAAAATTCAGGTAGAGAAATTTCTTTATTAAAGGATTCTCCTGGTAAATATACTAATATTGAAAATAATAAAATATCAATTTTATTAAAAGTTGCTTCTTCTAAAGTTAAATCTTTATAGTAATTTAAATAATCTATTATTGTATACATCTACTACTCCTACTAATTAATCTATATTTATTATCTCATAGTCAGTGGTTCCAATACCAAGCTTCTCGGCTGTTTCAACAGTATGAATGGCATGTTTTTCTTCCATTCTTTTAATAAGTGATGCTTTTCCTTCATCTTTAGAATTAATAATAGCATCATAACAACATTTATCAAGTGCTACTGGATCAAGACTTGCATAAATTCCGATATCAGCCATTTCTGGTTCACTTGGATTAGAATCACAATCACAATCGATTGATATTTTGTTAGCTACATTGATATAAGCCATATTATCACTTCCAAAGTGCTCTACTACTGCTTTATCAGCTTCTGCCATGCTCTCTAAGAATCCATCTTGATCTTCTGTATAATTCCATAGTTCTACTGGTGATGTTGTTCTTCCAACAGAGTGAATCCAAGCTTTTCCATTACTAGAAGCTACCCCAATACTCATATTCTTTAAAGCTCCACCAAAGCCACCCATAGCATGTCCTTTGAAATGTGATAGGATTAGCATAGAGTCATAGTTATTAATGTGACTTCCCACTATATTTCTATTTTGTAAATGTCCTTGATAGTTAACAGGTATTTCAATACTTCCTTCACTATCCATTATATCAATATCTGCTATACCACAAAATCCATGAGCTTTAATAGTAGCTAAATGATCTTCTGTTTTCATTCTCTTACCAGGATAAGCTGTATTACATTCAACTATTGTTCCATTTAATTTATGTACTAAATCTTTAATTAGATTAGGATCTAGATAATTATGTCCACCCATTTCACCAGTTGATATTTTAACAGCCACCTTTCCTTTTAATTCTCTATTTAAAGCTTCATAAATTTTTACTAGTCCATCACTAGTTATTTCTTTTGTAAAATAAACCTTTGCTTTTTCCATTTAATTTTCCTCCTTTTATTTTTATTATAAACTATTTATTACATTTTAACATAGAATTTTTGCACGAAACTAAGAATAATATCTGCCCTATTTTGCACGAAACTAAGAATAATAGATCATTATTTGTAAAAGTAAATACATTTATATAATATTATATAAACATTTGTTCGTCAACAACTATTTTATTTTTTTCTATTAAACCAAAAGAGAATCAAATATAACATTCCATTCTCTTTTAAAATTTAACATAAGGAACACCCAGTTTTGAATAAACATTATATGCCCTTGGTAAATGAAAGATTCTTGCTATTAATAAGTTATAGAATTCATCTATCATAATTATAGAACATAAAATAATACTAGTAGTAACAAATACTTTTTTATTAGATTTTTTTGCTATATAAAAGATAAGTGGCAATACTAGATATATTAGTAATAGAGAGAAAACACCAAATACCAACACACTTCTTAAACAAACATAACCATTTATATTTAAAGCACCAAGTATTTCTTGACTATAATCCCAACATCTTTTCCCTGCTATTTTATCCATTCCAAGACCTGAAAAATATTCAAGTATACCAGTTGTTATAACACTAGTTAAAAATACTTTTAATGGCTTCTTTCTATCTTTATAAGTTAATAAATAAATCATAATTGATCCTGTAGCATAAATATTAATCCAAGGTAGGAAGTTACCTCCTCGCCAATAAAATGTTTTCATACCGCCATTAAAATAATAAAAAATAAACTCATAAAGGAACCCAAACATACCAGTTATTACAACTAATAAACAAAAAATACCTATCATTGTTTCTTTATCAAACTTAATATCTTCATTTAGATATTTTAAATATTTACTTCTCATATATACCTCTTTACTTCTTTTTATATAGGAAACACTCTTTATCATGAGAATAGATAATACCTATCGCTTGTAAATAAGAATAGATAATAACACTTCCTACAAACTTCATCCCTCTTTTTTTTAAATCTTTAGAAATACTATCAGACAATTCATTAGTTGTCTTATCTATCTCATAAATTATTTCTTCATTAGTAAAAGTTTTCAAATAGTCTCTAAAGCTACCATACTCTTTACTAATACTTTTAAATATTTTAGCATTATTAATACTAGCTTTAATCTTTAATTTATTTCTAATAATCTTTTTATTATTTATTAATTCAGTAATCTTATCATCACTATAATTACATATTTCATCTAGATTAAAGTTATCATAAGCTTTTCTAAAGTCTTCTCTTTTATTTAAAACACACTCCCAAGAAAGTCCTGCCTGAAATGATTCTAATAATAACATTTCAAACAAGTAATTATCATCAAGATTAAGCTGACACCACTCTTCATCATGATACTTAACATACAAGGAATTATCTAAGTTACACCATTTACATCTAATTTTAATCACCCTACTCATATTTATTTTACTACACTTTACTATTTTTTCCCAAATATTTTTTATAACTATCAAACATAATTACATCATAACATAAGGTAGTACCTTACTTTATTTTTGCAAATTAATCATTAGTAATTGAAAACCATATTTCTCTAAAAATTTATAAATATGTTTTTGCCTATTTTAACTTATAAAACAATCTACTCTTTTTAATAATTCATCTATAAATAACTCTTCATTTATTTTATAAATATAGCTATACTTTTTACCAATATCTTTTAAACTCATCCCACTTACATATACATCTTTTCTATCAAGTATTATATATCTATCATGTAATGGATTATTATTTATAAAAGAAATGTTACTATATTGATTATTATATTTTTTTAGTAAAACACTATCTAAGTTTTTTGATAGTATAATAATATTTTTATTAATAGTTCTTAACATATCTAATAATTCTTTATTAGCATAATTATCTATAATCATAATTTCTTCCTTTGCACTATTTAGTATATCTATTAAGATACTATAAGCATCATATATTTTACCATCATAAATAATAGATGTTTGCTTAGAAGATAGCTTATCAAACGATTCTTCTAATTTTAATATTCTATTTTCATGATTTATTAAAATATTATTATTTTTAATTAAATCATCAGAAATATAATTTTTCATAACTATAAAGGCATCCATAATATATAATGTCATATTAGTTGCTTTCTTACATTTTAATATTGTTGCAAGCATATATACTCCCTGTTCAGTAAAAGTTCTAGGATTATATCTTCTTCCACCATAACCATTATTTAAACTTGAGGTCAAAATTTTTGACCTCAAGTTTCTACTTTCCTCATCAGTCAATTGAAAACTATATCTCATTGGGAATTTATCTATATTATTTTTTTACTGCTTGATTAACCTCTTTAGTACCATTCTTACATTCATATAATCTAGCTAAATCAGAATCAAGCATCACTTGCCTACCTCTTATTTCATATATCATGTTTTCTATTTTTTCTTCTTTTATAACCTCATTCATTTTCTAGTTCTCCTTTTCATTTGTTACTTATAAGATAATCTACTCTTTTTAATAATTCATCTATAAATAACTCTTCATTTATTTTATAAATATAGCTATACTTTTTACCAATATCTTTCAGACTCATCCCACTTACATATACATATTTTCTATCAAGTATTATATATCTATCATGTAAGGGATTATTATTTATAAATGAAATATTATTATACTGATTATTATATTTTTTTAGTAAAATACTATCTAAGTTTTTTGATAAAATAATAATATTTTTATTAATAGTTCTTAACATATCTAATAATTCTTTATTAGCATAATTATCTATAATTATAATTTCTTCTTTGGCACTATTTAGTATATCTAGTAAGATACTATAAGCATCATATATTTTACCATCATAAATAATAGATGTTTGTTTAGAAGACATCTTATCAAATGACTCTTCTAATTTTAATATTCTATTTTCATGATTAACTAACATACTATCTTTATTACTACTTGATAAGTACTTTCTCATATAAACAAATACACGTATTATTTTAACACTCATTTCACATGCTATATTTGTTTTTAGCACTGATGAAAGCATGGCTACTCCTTCTTCTGTAAAAACATGTGGATTAGTTCTACTCATATTATTAGTGGTTCCAATTTGGAACCACAATTTTTGTGTTTCTTCATCTGTTAATTGAAAATAAAAATCTACTGGAAATTTATTCAGATTTCTTTTCACAGACTTATTAATGTCCTTGGTACCATTGGAACACCCATATAATCTAGCTAAGTCAGAATCAAGCATTACTTGTTTACCTCTTATTTCATATATCATGTTTTCTATTTTTTCTTCTTTTATAACATCATTCATTTTCTATTTCTCCTTTTATTTTTTACTTATAAAATAATCTACTCTTTTTAATAGTTCAGTTATAAATAACTCTTCATTTATTTTATAAATATAGCTATATTTTTTACCAATATCTTTCAAACTCATCCCACTTACATATACCGTATTATATATCTATCATGTAATGGATTATTATATTTTTTTAGTAAAATACTATCTAAGTTTTTTGATAAAATAATAATATTTTTATTAATAGTTCTTAACATATCTAATAATTCTTTATTAGCATAATTATCTATAATTATAATTTCTTCTTTGGCACTATTTAATATGTCTATTAAGATGCTATAAGCATCATATATTTTACCATCATAAATAATAGATGTTTGTTTAGAAGATAGCTTATCAAATGACTCTTCTAATTTTAATATCCTATTCTCATGATTAACTAACATACTATCTTTATTACTACTTGATAAGTACTTTCTCATATAAACAAAAGCATCTATTATCTGCATACTCATTATATCTGCAACTGGTGTTCTTAATATAGTTGCAAGCATAGCAACACCTTGTTCTGTAAATACATATGGCAGTGTTCTCACTTTATTCTTTTGCGGTCCCAAATTGGGACCGCAAATTTTTTGAAATTCTTCACTAGTAATTTGAAACATATATCGTTCTGGAAACTTATTAATATGTCTTTTTACAGCTTGATTAATAGTTTTTGTACCATTTGAACATTCATACAGTCTAGCAAGGTCAGAATCTAGCATCACCTGCTTACCTCTTATTTCATATATCATATTTTCTATTTTTTCTTCTTTTATAATGTCATTCATATTTTTTACTTTCCTCCCTAGAACAAAACTGAAAACAAGTTTTCAGTCAGACTGTTGACAAATAGGTAGAAATTTTACTTATTTGTCTTTTTATTTTGTAAAAATAATAAAAATTTCCAATAT
>CAKPPI010000005.1 GCA_934177545.1 uncultured Bacilli bacterium | reverse complement strand
TTACTATTTTTTAATAATTTACTTATCTCTACTTGTAAGTTATCTTTAACTTTCATCTTTATCTTTTGATCTTCTTCACTATTAGATTTTGCTACTACTCTAAACCTAATAGCTTCATCAGGTATAACAATTTCTTCTCCTTTAGTATAACTAGCTAAAGAGATAATGATTAGACTTATAATTATTAGAAATTTTTTCATTAAAAAAATCACCCTTTTTCTAATATATTAATGGTGACTTTTTATTATTTTTAATCATTTTTATTTCTAACAAATATCATTCTATTTCGACCATACAAATCTTTTTTACAAATAATTTCTACATCTTTAAGATACTTTTCTACGATATCATAAATTTCTTCTTTTTGACTTTCTCCTATTTCAAAAGCTATTAGAAATTTATCATTTAAATACGGTTTAACATTAGCTAATATTTTTCTATAACAATCAAGGCCATCTATTCCTCCATAAAGTGCTAAAGATGGCTCATTATCCCTTACTATTTCTTCTATTTCTTCATCTATTCTTATATATGGTGGATTAGAAACAATAATATCATACTTATCTAGTCCTACATTAGAAAACCAATCACTTTCGATAAATGTAACATCAAGATTAAGATTATTAGCATTTAATTTAGCCACTTCTAAAGCTTCTTTTGATATATCTGTTAGTGTTACCTCACTATCTTTTAAGATACTTTTAAGAGTAAGTCCAATTGCTCCACTACCACATCCTAAATCTAATATTTTAATTTTATCTTTGTTCAAGCTTTTAGCATACTCTACTACCTGTTCTACTATCTCTTCTGTCTCAAATCGTGGTATCAACACATTTTTATTAACAATAAACTTAAGCCCATAGAAATTAACATTACCAATAACATATTGAATAGGCTTATTTTCTTTTAAAGCTTCTAATGATGATTTATATAATTTTTCTATATCACTATCTACCTCTTTATTTAGAATAGTTAATAATTCTAAAGGGTTAACATCTAAATACGAAGAAAGTAGCATCTTAGCATGATCACTACTTGTCTTACCCTTACCATATACAATTAATTCTTCAACTGTCATTATGCTTCTTCACCAGCTAATTTTCTTCTTTGATCTTCCATCGTCAAAGCATCTATTATCTCATCTAGTTGTCCATTCATTACTCTATCTAAACTATTAGTAGTAAAACCAATACGATGGTCGGTTACTCTGTTTTGTGGATAGTTATAAGTTCTTATCTTTTCAGCTCTATCTCCTGTACCTATCTTACTTCTTCTTTCACTACCAAGTTCTTGGTCATGTTTCTGTTGTTCTAAGTCATAAAGTCTTGCTTTTAATACTTTCATAGCTTGTTCCTTATTTTGAATTTGACTTCTCTCATTTTGACAAGTTACTACGGTATTAGTAGGTAAATGGGTAATTCTAACAGCACTATCTGTAGTATTTACTCCTTGACCACCACAACCTGATGATCTAAAGATATCAATTCTTAAATCTTTTGGATCAATCGTAATATTAACATCTTCTGCTTCTGGCATTACTAAAACAGTAGCTGTAGAAGTTTGAATTCTTCCATTACTTTCTGTAACTGGTACTCTTTGTACTCTGTGTGACCCACTTTCATATTTAAGTTTAGAATATGCACCTTGCCCTTTAATCATAAATTCTATTTGACTAAATCCACCAGCAGTTCCTTCAACAGCATTAATTATTTCTATCTTTAAACCTATTCTTTCTGCATATCTTGAATACATTCTAAACAAATCACCTGCAAAAATATTAGCTTCATCTCCACCAGCTGCTCCTCTTATTTCCATAATAACGTTTTTAGAATCATTAGGATCCTTTGGTATTAATAATATTTCTAGATTCTTTTCAATGCTTTCTTTTTCTTCTTCTAAACTTTTTAATTCATCTTTAGCTATTTCTTTTAGTTCATCATCATTTAACATTTCTTTAGTATCTATAATAGATTCTAATACTTTTTTATATTTCTTATATTCTGTTACTACTTCTTCTAAATCTGCTATCTCTTTAGATATCTCCCTTGTTTTATTAATATTCTTTAAAACATCTTCACTCATTAACTCTGTCTGTAATTGATTATATTTAGTAAGCGTAGCTTCTAATCTTTCTATCATTTAAATCAAGTCCTTTCTTTGTCTGACTGTCGAGCTAATTATATCATAGCTACAACATCTCTTGCAAATAATTTAAAGAAAAAGAACTATTCATTTTCTAGTTCTTCTTCATCAACGACAACCAAGTCTTTTAAATCTTCATTAGGATCAACATAATCATCATCGTCATCAGCATCTCCTGAATCATAATTATCTTCTTCCATGTCATCAGCAATCATGTCATCCTTTATTTCATCTGATTCTTCATCATCATCTTCTTCATCTTCAATTTTAGCTATTTTATCAGATGTATGACAACTTCTTAAATCCCAACAACCATCTTCTAACATGATAAAACGTTTATCTGTAGTAAGTGATGTATAATAATCTCCTATTTTCTCTTCAAAAGTACTACTTGGAAGTTCTAACAAAGTTACAATGCTTTTAAAAAGCTCAGCAGTATTTTGCTTTCCTTGCTCCTCTAAAAGATAAAATGTGATGTCTTTATTTGACAATAGTTCTAATTCTTCTTTTTTCATTTCTGACAACTTCATTTCTTTTCCTCCCGTATTAAAGTCTATTCAAAATGAATTTCTTCTTAATATTCAAATCATATAAACTTATATCATTTTTTATTAGCAATTGCAATACTTTTTTATATACTTTACATTTTTTCAGGTATTTCAATTCCTAAAATAGTCAATAACTCTACATTTGTATCATATACATTTTTCGTTAAAAGTAACCAGTTTTCTTGAATATTTTTATCTTTTTCTGTTAAAACGTGACATTTTTCATAGAATTTACTATAAGTACTAGTAAGTTGGTATAAATAATCTGATATTACATTTAATTCTTTTGTATCATATGCTTTATGTAATACTTTATTCTTAGCTAGTAATAATGTTATTAATTCTTTTTCTACTTCTTCACTAATTTTTGTATATTTACTATAATCTAAATTATTTTCTTTAGCTTTCTTTAATAGTGATTTCATTCTTATAGTAGTATATAAAAGATATGGGCCAGTTTTTCCTTCAACATCAACAAATTTTTTAGGATCAAAGATATAATCAGTTGTTCTATTTGATAATAAATCAGCATATTTAATAGCTGCTACTGCTATTTGTTCAATTATTTCATCTTTATTTTCTTCAGTTTCTAAGTTATGAGAATGATTTGCTACTTCTTCTTTTACTTCTTTTAAAAGGCTTTTTAGGGATAAAGCACCTCCATCTCTTGTCTTAAATGGTTTACCATCTGGACCATTCATTGTTCCAAATCCAAAGAATTCTAACTTAGTATCATCACTTACTATTTTAGTCTTATGAGCTGCTCTAAATACTTGTTCAAAATAAAGTCCTTGTCTTAAATCAGTTAAATACCACATTTCATCAGGATTAAAACGTTTAACTCTTGATACCATAGTTGCTAACTCACGAGTAGCATATAAAGTAGCTCCATTACTCTTTACTACTACAAGGTCAGGCATAGGAGCTTTATCAGTATCTTCTTTTATTTCAATTATTTCTGCTCCTTCACTCTTCTTTAAGTAACCATCTTTTCTTAACTCTTCTAGCATAGGCATCATATAAGAATAACAGTCACTTTCACCTTCCCATAAATCAAAATCAGTATTAAACTTTTTATAAACTTCTTTAATATCTTCTATTGATAATTTTTTAATCTTATCCCATAATGCTACATAACTAGGTTTACCTTCTTCTAACTCTTTAGTAATAAGTCTTACCTCTTCCATGATGTTTTCATCTTCTTTAGCTTTAGTACTAGCTACTGGATATATTTCTTCTAAATCTTTAGCTGTTATTGGTAACTCATCCCAGTTATCACTTTCTTCTTCTTTAAAATAATTAAGATTAGGATATCTATTTCTTAACTCATAAATAACCATTCCAGACTGTCTACCAATATCCCCAAAATGAACATCACAGATAACTTCTTGACCAAGTCTTTTAGTTAATCTTTTTAAAGCTTCCCCAATATTAGCACTTCTTAAATGACCAACATGCAGAGTCTTAGCAATATTAGCTCCACCATAATCTAAAAATATTTTTTTATTAACTAACTTATCAACATCTTTTGAGTCACTATTATAATAGTTATTTACAAATTCTACTAACAGCTCATCTTTTAAGGTAACATTAAGAAATCCAACTGCTGCTATTTCTACTTTAGAGAAATAATTACTCTCTTCTAAAACTTTCTTCATATCTTCAGCAATAAGCATTGGGCTCTTATGTAATATTTTAGCAAGACTCATCGCATCATTTAATTGATAATCTCCTAAATCTTTACGTTTGCTTTCTAATAAAGTTACTTTTTCGATTGGAATAGATGCTTCATTCATCTTCTTTGTTAAATCTTCTTCTATTGTTTTTAATAAACTCATATTAAACCTCCCACTCTATACTATATTCATGGTCAAAATCATTTCCATCAATTCTATATATTACTAAAAAGGAATTAACTCCTTCTTTTATTTGTTTAGTCTTCATTCCTACTGTTCCACATTGCTTTGTATCTTTAAGATATATCTCAAAGGAATTATCAACATTCTCTAAAAATTTATAACTAAGAATGGCGTCTTCTGTCTCTCTTAGTAAAATTTTATCTTTTAAATATATTGTCAATAATGCATGTTCATCCTGATATTGAATTACTTGTTTTTTTCTATCAAAATCAGCTTTTCCCTCAAAGGTTAAAACATCATCATTAGTTCTTAACTTAGCAATTACTTTAACTTCTTCCATATTATTTCCCTTTCATTCAGGTAATATTATAGCAACGAATTAAATTTCTTACAAGAATATTGTTATTTTTAAAGAGATTGGACAAGCTAAATGTAGGTGATTTAAATGAAATTTATAAAAAAACTTACTAAATTTAGTATACTTCTTATTTTACTATTTATTATTTTTAATGTTTGTGCTTATTCCTATGCTTATTTATCACCAAAACTACAAATCAAAAGTGCTAATAAGTTTATGCTTTTTGATGAAAATAATGAACTTTTCTTTCAAGGTAGTGGCGATAGTAAATGGGTAAGTCTTGATAACATTTCTGATAAAGTAATTAAAACAACAATTGCTACTGAGGATAAAAATTTCTATCGTCATAAAGGTTTTGATTATTTAAGAATTATGAAAGCTATGTATGTTAATATTTTATCTAGAAATAGAAGCCAAGGTGCTAGTACAATAACCCAACAATATGCTAAAAACTTATTTCTAGACTTTTCTAAGACTTGGAAAAGAAAATGGGATGAGATGTGGTACACTATTGAGATAGAATCACATTATAAAAAGAAAGATATATTAGAAGGATACTTAAATACAATTAATTATGGTCATGGTATGTATGGAATAGAGAATGCTAGTCAGTTTTATTTTGGAAAAAAAGCTAAAGACCTAGACCTTGCTGAAGCAGCTATTTTAACAGGTATTCCTAAGTCTCCTAGTAATTATTCACCATTAGTTAATTATAAAAAGGCTAAAGCTAGACAAGAATTAATCTTAAAAAACTTATTAAAGGAAAAGAAAATAACCACTAATGAATATAATGAAGCTGTTAAAGAAAAATTAACTTTTGTTGGAGAAAAAGAAAAAGAGGAATTATCTACTGTAATGTATTATCAAGATGCAGTTATGAATGAGTTAAAGTCTCTTAAAGAAATTCCTAGTACTTTTTTAGAAACTGGGGGACTAAAAATCTATACTAGTCTTAATCTTAAGAGTCAAAAAGAGTTAGAAGCTAACGTAAAAGAGGTATTAAAAGATAACGAATTAGAAACCGCCGCTGTCTTAATGGACCCTAACACTGGGGGTGTAAAAGCACTAGTCGGGGGAAAAGACTATAATAAATCTGAATATAATAGAGCTATATCTGCTAAAAGACAAGTAGGTTCTACTATGAAACCTTTCCTTTACTATGCAGCTTTAGAAAATGGTTTTACTGCGTCTACTACCTTTACTAGTGAACAAACAACTTTTACTTTTTCCAATAAAGATACTTACTCTCCTAAAAACTATAATGAAAAGTATGGAAACAAGCCTATATCTATGGCTACTGCTATTTCTTATTCAGAAAATATATATGCTGTTAAAACACACTTATTCTTAGGTGAAGATACATTAATTAACATGGCTAGAAGAGTAGGAATTACTTCTAAACTTGATAAAGTCCCATCTCTTGCTCTTGGTACTAGTGAAATATCAATGCTAGAAATGGCTGGTGGCTATGCTACTTTTGCTAATGAAGGTTATAAGATAAAGCCTCATTTCATTGAAAAAGTAGTAGACCAAGAAGGTAATATTTTATATGAAGCTGATAATAAAAAGGAATTAGTTTTAAACTCTAGTCTAACTTTTATTCTAAGTAACTTACTAACTGCTACTTATGATTCTGCTTTTATTGATTATAACTACCCTACAGCTATTAATCTAGCATCAAAAATGACTCATACTTATGCTTTAAAAAGTGGTACAACTAATACTGATAACTGGTATATCGGTTATAACAAGGACGTAGTCGCTCTAGTATGGTGTGGTTATGATGATAATAGAGATTTAGAGCCAAAAGAGTACAAGTATGCCCAAAACATCTGGATTAAATCGATTGAAGACTACATGCAAGGAAAAGAAGATAACTGGTACAAACCTAAAGATAATGTTGTAGGTGTCTTAGTTAATCCTATCACTGGAAAACCAGCTACAGAAAATGATACAAAGACTAAGATGATGTATTATATTAAAGGAACTGAACCTACAATGACGGACCCTGTCTTTGACGAATTATTAACGGATAATAAAGAAACTTAAGGAAGACAATTGTAATCTTCTTTTTTCTTTGATATAATCCATTTAGGATGTGATAAGATGATATATTTAATAATAGGATTAGTACTTTTAGTTATTTTATTATTAGTGATAAATTTCTTATATTATAAAAATAAATTTAATTTTTACTTTCTAAAAGTAGAAGAAGCTAATAATAATATTGAATTAATCCTTGAAAAGAAAATAGAAATACTTTTAAAGATTGCTAAAATTATTGATAAAGATATGGAAAAGGAATTAGAAGAGTTTAAGAAAAAAGAGATAAGTAAACATCAATGTTATATTGAACTAAGTTCTCTTGGTAACAAATTACTAAAAGAAGCTGATGCTGAAGAATATGAGGCTAATAAGAAGATTAGCAATTTAATCGAGCGATTTGATGATAATGAATGTGACTTAAAAGGGGTCCTAAAATATTATAATGATAATGCTGTAGAAATTAATAACTATATTCATAAATTTCCTAGTAATATTGTAAGTTTATTTTCTCATTTTAAAGAGTTAGATATTTATAAGATAGAAAAAAGAGAATCTTTTGCAATTCTCTCTAAGTAGACCTAAAGGTCTTTTTCTATGTTCCAATCTATTGGTTTTATTCCATTAGCTATTAAAAACTCATTAGTCTTAGAAAATGGTCTACTACCAAAAAATCCATTATATGCAGAAAATGGTGATGGATGAGCAGATTCTAGAACTAAATGTTTAGGATTAGTTATTAATACTTTTTTTGCTCTAGCATAATTACCCCAAAAAATGAAAACAACAGGTTCTTCTTTTTTATTTACTTCTTCTATAACTTTATCTGTAAACTCTTCCCAACCTCGATGACTATGTGATGCTGCTTTATCTTTCTCAACAGTTAAAACACTGTTTAATAGTAATACTCCTTCTCTAGCCCAAGGTAGTAAACTATTTTTTTCTGGAAAAGGTATTCCTAAGTCACTTTCTAATTCTTTAAAGATATTAACTAAACTTGGTGGTTTCCTTAACCCATCTCTTACTGAGAAAGAAAGTCCTTGTGCTTGATTAACTCCATGATAAGGGTCTTGCCCTAAGATTACTACTTTTGTATCTTTATAAGTTGTATTTCTAAAAGCATTAAATATTTCATTCTTCTTTGGATATATTTCTTTTTGATGATATTCATCATCCACAAATTTTAATAATTCTTGAAAATATGGTTTACCATACTCTTTCTTTAAATGTTCATCCCAATCATTACCTATCATTATTACACCTCTACTTATGATACTTTTCATTATTTCTTATTTTATATGTTCGATATAGTTGTTCTAAAAACATTACCCTAAATAGTTGATGAGGAAATGTTAACTTAGAAAAAGACCATCTTTCTTTAGCTAGTGAATAAATATCTTCATGAAAGCCATTACTACCACCAATGATAAATGTTATATTACTATTATTCATTTCTCTTTCTGCTAATAAGTTAGCCATCTCTACTGATGTCATCTCTTTTCCTTTAACATCTAGCAAAATAATATAATCTTTAAGAGTAAGATGTCTCATTATCGCTTCTTTTTCTATTTTTAATGATTTCTCTATTTCCTCAATTCCACAATCTGCTACTTCTATAATATTTAGTTTCGTATATTTACTTAATCTTTTTGCATATTCTTTAATAGCATCAGTAAAGTATTTTTCTTTTACTTTACCAACAACAACTAACTTTATCATTAAACTTCCACTACCTCTCCTAACTCTTCTTGTGATGCCACTACTATTTTAGGACTATAAACTGTCTTTGCTAATGCTTCTTTAGTAGTCTCTAATGCCAACTCTTTAGTATTATTTGTCTCACTTATATGAGCTAAAATAATATACTTAGTATTAGAACCAATAAACTTTTCTAAATAACTAGCCGTCGCTCCATTAGATAGATGTCCTTTATCACTTAATATTCTTTGTTTTAAATAATGTGGATAAGGTCCTGTCAAAAGCATCTGCTCATCATGATTACTTTCTATATAGTATATCTCTCTATTAGATAATAAATCATAATACTTTTCATTAATATAACCCGTATCAGTAATATAAACCAAGCTATTGTTTATTAAAAATCCAACCGAACCAGGAGCATCATGTGATGTATGCACTAAATCTATAGTTACATCCTTAAGATGCATTTTATCACTATATAATTCTATCTTCTCTTTAGGTAATATTTCTTTTAATTCTTTATACATTTCTTCTCTTATATAAACTGGTATATTATTATGTTTTACAAAAACTTTTAATCCTTTGATATGGTCAGAGTGAGTATGCGTAATAAGTAGAGCATCTATATCATCAATACTTTTACCAATCTCTTCTAATCTTTCTAATAAATGTCTATAAGTAATTCCTATATCAATAAGAAAGCGAGTATTTCCTACTTCTATATAAGAAGTATTTCCTTTGGAACCACTCGCTAGTGTTATTATTTTCATTAGAATAAACTAAGTGGTTGTAATGATGTTGATCCTCTTCGGTAAGGAAATCCCCTGAAAAGTCCAAAGTGTAAATGTGTTCCTGTTGCAAAACCACTTTTTCCCATTGCTCCAATTTGTTGACCAATAGAAACATTTTGTCCTACTTTTACATATCGTGCTGATAAATGAGCATACATTGTATAATAACCGTTATTATGATTAATTACTACAAATTGACCATTATCATATTTAGAACTAGATTGTACTACCACTCCATTATTAGCTGCATAAATAGGTGAACCATATCCACCACCAATATCTACTCCATCATGTAATACTCCCCAACGATAACCATAAGGACTATTAATAGTATATGGTGTTGCTGTAGGCCACTTCCAATAACCCTCTACTTTAGTTGTACCTGTTATATCTATGCCAGATGAATAAGAATTTTGTTTTTTACCTTTAACTATTATTTCTTTAACTGGTTCTTTTAGTCTTTCAGTAGCACTTTCATTAATTACAGAGCTTTCTATTTGCCCATTAACTTTTTGTATCTTACTAGTAACTCTTTGAAGACCATTTTCTCCTTTTTGAGTAACTTCTTCTGTTCCAGCCATCTTATTTTCATCATACTTAACTTCTGTATCGTATTTTATCTCTTGATCAAAAACTGTATGATCAACTTCTACTAATCTAAATTGTGGCTTAATAATATTAATAGTTACTTGTTGTCCGGTAAACAATAGACTATTTTCATCTTTAAATGATGGGTTTGCAATTAAAAATTCCTTATCAGATAGTTTATTATTAAAAGCTATATCAGTAATAGTATCTCCATCTTGAACAGTATACTTTTGATATTCATCTAAAGTACCAAATAATAAATACTTACTTAAATCATCAACGTTTTCATAAATAGTTTTATCAACAGGTACTTTAGTATTCTTAACTGATATTTTATTATCTATATAAACATTTTCTATTATCGTACCTGTATCTTTAATTTCTTTTTGTTTATTGTTTAGATATTTTTCATAATCATCATTATTAACAAATGATCTAATAGTTTTATCCATAGCCTTTGTAAAAACATCTTTATCTAAAACATAAATTGTCTGGTCTACTCCTTTTACTTTTTCTCCTTGTTCATTAACTGTATCTATCCCTTTAATCTTAATAGCATAACCATTTATTGTAAATGACTCTAAATCTGCTAATTTATCATATATTTGTTTAGTAGTAGAAATCTTTTCTTGATACGTTATTTCTTTTTCTATTTTTAAATCTTCTGGAGCATAAACTTTATCTACTTTATATTTATTTTTAATTTTTTCTTGTTCTTTATCTATATATTGCTCTAATTTTTCTTTATTTTCTATTAATCCTAGTGATTTTCCTTTTAGATAAACTCTATATACTTCTTGTGGCTCTTTTGCTTTAGATGTAGGACAAAAGAAAACTAATAAGAAACTTATAACTAGTGCAAAACTTATACCTAATATCTTTTTCCCCATTTTATTCCTCCTCTTCTGGTCCTTTAGTCATATTAAGAAAGGTTGATGTATCTTTTTTAAATAATAACTGAATAGTAGCTTGAGGACCATTTCTATGCTTAGCAATAATAAATTCACTAATACTAGTTGCATCTTTTTTAGCTTCTTTATTATAGTAATCATCTCTATATAGGAATCCTACTAAGTCAGCATCCTGCTCAATAGAACCAGATTCACGTAAGTCTGAAAGCATTGGTCTTTTATCTTCTCTTCCTTCAACACTACGTGATAACTGAGCAAGGGCTATTATCGGTATATGTAACTCCATAGCAAGAGTTTTTAAGCTACGAGAAATATCAGCTACCTCTTGTTGTCTATTGCTACCATAGTTCTTTCCCCCAGAAATTAACTGTAAGTAGTCGATTATTACTAGGTTAAGTCCATCAGTAGAACTTGCTAATCTTCTACACTTGGCTCTTATTTCACCAATAGTTATTCCTGGTGTATCATCTATATAAAGTTTAGCTTTAGATAATTGAGTAGTCGCTTCATTAAATCTTTTCCAATCTTGATTTAATAATTTACCTGTTCTCATCTTATAGCCTTCTATTTGACCAAGTGAGGAGATTATACGATTTGCTAACTGACTAGCTCCCATTTCTAAGTTGAATACTGCTACAGTACTATCAGAGTGAGTGGTTACATAAGTAGCAAGATTAAGAGCAAAGGCAGTTTTACCCATACCAGGACGAGCAGCTATTATAATCATTTCATTTTCATGAAGACCTGCTGTTAACTTATCAAAGTCATACCAACCAGTAGCAATACCTGTTACTTCTCCTTTAGATTCAGCTAATTTTTCTAAGTCTTCTTGGGTTTTTATTAACACATCTTGAATACTTTGAAACTCTCCACTTTTTCTATTTTTAGCAATATTTAGTATCTGTTTTTCTGCTTGGTCTAACACATCATTAACATTTTCTTCTTGATTATAACCTAATGTTACTATATTAGTAGCTGTTTCTATTAATCCTCGTAAAAGAGCTGTTTTATCTACTTCTTTGATATAATAATCTATATTACTGGCAGTTGGAACAAACTCAATTATTTCTGTTAAATAAGAAACACCACCAGCCTCTGTTAAAGCATTCATTCTAGTAAGTTCTGTTGTAACTGTTGTTAAATCTAAAGGAGTTTTTTCTTCATGTAAGTTTTGAAAAGCCTTAAAGATTTTGGCATTTCTAGTATCAAAAAAACTAGCTTCTGATAAATTTTCTAGAGCAAGTGTAGCGGCATCTGTTGATAAAAAACAAGAACCTAATACACTCATTTCAGCTTCTTTATTATGTGGTAATTCTCTTAAGGCCATAAACTTCCTCCTTTACTTCTACTTTACTAAATGAACTTTTACAATAGCACTAACTTCTTTATATAATTCTATTTCTATCTTATGAAAACCTAAAGATGATAGTGAATCTTGTAATTTAATTTGGTTTTTATCTATATTGTATCCATTATTCTTTAATTCTTCTTTTATTTGTTTTTGACTAACACTTCCAAAGACACGGTCACCTTCACCAGTTTTTACTTTAAAAGTTAAAACTAATTTTTCTAATTTAGCTTTTTCTTCCATTGCTTCTTTCTTAGCTTTATTATGATTTTCTTTTCTTATAGCTTGTTCTTTCTTTAGGTTGTCTAAGTTTTCTTGATTAGCTACTACAGCAAGATTCTTTTTAATTAGAAAATTAATAGCATAACCATCTTTTACTTCTTTAATTTCATCTTTCTTTCCTACCCCTTTTACATCTTGACGAAAAATTACTCTCATTATTCTTCCTCCTTAATTGCTTGATTTAATTTTTCAGAGACTTTACTGATTGGAAGATTCTCAAATTGAGCAGCTCCTCCCATTTTATCTCCTCCTCCACCTATTCTAGATAATATATTAGCAATACTTTTTTTACCAATACTTCGTCCACTAATAGAGGTTACATTATTAGCTGTTTTAGCAATTACAAAAGATAATTCTATATCATTAAAGAAAAGTAAAGTATCAGCTATCTTAGCTAAGTCTTCTCTTCTATAAATGGAATAACTACTTCCCTTTGCAATAGCTATTTTATCATTAATTATCTCTACATTAGTAATTAATTTTTGACGTTCCATATAATCTTTTAAATCTTGTTTTAATAGATATTGAACTTTAGTAGTACTAGCTCCCATACAAGATAAGTAATAAGCACTATAATATGTTTCACTATTAGTTTTAAGGGTAAAATTATTAGTGTCTAAAACTATTCCAGATAATATTAGAGTTGCATAGTATGGATCTATTGGTGAATTATAAGCTTCTATTAAGTTTGTTATCATCTCACAAGTACTAGAAGCAGTATTATCAATTATTCTATTAGGACAAGAAATTGATGTTTCCCCCAATTCATGATGATCTAAAATTACTACTTTATCTTCATCAAATAGGGATATGATAGCATTATCTTGAACTAATTCTTTCTTATTAGTGTCTAGTATAAATAAAAGATTACGTTTATTACGTAAATACAAGTTATCTTCTACTTCTTTTCCTGTGATTATTTGTAAACATCCATCTAATTCTCTTAATACTTTTTCAACGCCTAACTCATGTTCTTTATCATTTATTACTAAATAACAATTCTTTCTTTGCTTCTCTAAAATTGAATATAAACCTATAGAACTGCCTAAAGCATCTAAATCTAAATTTTTATGAGCCATTATAAATATAGTCTTAGCACCACGAATCAGTTTCTTTAACTCTTTTTTCTTTTCACCAATTTTCAAAACAACCACCTCTATCCAATTTTAAAAAAAGAAGATGTTAATTCTTCTTAATAAATTACAGTTATAATATATCATTTTTAACATTAAAAAGCAAACTATCTTCATAAGATTAATATCATTTTCAACATAAAAAGTTGAAACCAAAAGTCCCAACTTTAAAATATTATTTTGTAAATGGTAATAATGCAATTGCACGTGCTCTTTTAATTTCATTAGCTATAACACGTTGATGTTTTGCACAAGCACCTGTAACACGACGAGGTAATATTTTTCCTCTTTCGTTAATGTATTTTCTTAAAATATCAACATCTTTATAATCAAAAGTTTTTCCTTGACACATTAAGCATACTTTTTTCTTCTTACGATAAAATTCTGCCATAACTTAACCTCCTTTTTAAAATGGTAATTCGTCATCATTTATCTCGATATTAGAGCCAAATTCAGTATAAGGATCACTTGATACATTTGTACCTGTAGGAGCCGATGTAGCACTAAAATCATAAGGAGTAGTAGCATCATTGGTAGATGGTTGATTATTGAAACTAGAAGGAACTGGTTGACTATTAAAGCTTGGTTGTTGTGTTGCTTGAGAATTATCTCTTTTTGTACCAACAAAATCTATATTTTCAACCACAACTTCAGTAACATATCTTCTTTGACCATTTTGATCATCATAGCTTCTAGTTTGAATTCTACCTTCTACTGCCACTTGACTACCTTGAGATAAATAGTTTTTAACTGTTTCTGCTAGTTTTCTCCAAACTACACAGTTAATAAAGTCTGCTTCCCTTTCGCCATTTTGATTAGTAAATGAACGATTTACAGCAAGACTAAAGGTTGCTACTGGTGTATTACTACCAGTATAACGTAACTCAGGGTCTCTTGTTAATCGACCTATTAATATTACTTTATTCATAGTTACCTCTTTTTCTAGTCTTCTTTACGAATAATTAAATGACGTAAAATGTTTTCATTGATTCCAGCTAAACGATCAAATTCTTTAATAGCTTCATGAGAACCTTCTACTACGAATAAGAAATAATATCCATTTTTATATTTCTTTATTTCATATGCTAATTCTCTTTGTCCCATAGCTTTTTCTTCAACGATTTTAGCTTCTAAGTTTGTTAAAACCTTTTTTAGACTTTCAGCTTCATTTTTAATAGAAGTTTCCTCTAAATCTGGTTTTACAATAAACATAATTTCATACTTGTTCATTATTTACACCTCCTTCTGGACATAAGACCTATTAAATAGGTAAGGAGTATTTTAAATACTCGTTTGTATTATAACAAAATAAATTAGAAAAGTCTATCTTTTTTAATTATTAAATCTAAAGTGACAAATATCTCCATCTTGCATGATATAATCTTTTCCTTCTATTCTAGCTTTTCCTGCTTCCCTAGTTTTTAACTCACTACCATATTCCATTAAATCATCATAACTAATAACTTCAGCTTTGATAAATCCTTTTTCAAAGTCTGTATGGATAATACCTGCACACTTCTTAGCATTCATACCTTTCTTAAAAGTCCAAGCCCTCACTTCATCTTTACCTACAGTAAAATATGTCGCCAATCCTAATAAATCATAAGTTGCAGAAATTAATTGTTCTAGTCCACTATTTTCCATTCCCAAAGCTTCTAACATATCTTTTTTATCTGTATCACTTAATTCACTTAGTTCTTCTTCAATCTTAGCACATAAAACAACTACTGAAGCATTTTCTTTCTTTGCATACTCTTTAACTTCTTTTACATAAGAATTATCTTCTAAACCTATCATACTTTCATCTATATTAGCTACATATATAATTGGTTTTATTGTTAAGAAATTATAAGATTTTAGTATTTTTAATTCATCATCTTTAAAGTCTATATGTCTTACCGGTTGATTTTCTTCAAGAGTAGTCTTTATTTTCTCTAATAATTCATATTCTAACTTTTCTTGTTTATCCTTACTCATTAAAGCTCTTTTACTGATTTTTCCTAAACGATTAGTAACCATTTCCAAATCACTAATAATAAGCTCTAGATTAATAGTTTCTAAATCTCTTATTGGATCAACATTACCATCTACATGAATTATTTTTCCATTATCAAAACATCTAACTACTTCTACTATAGCATCAGTTTCTCTTATATGTGATAAAAATTTATTTCCTAATCCTTCTCCTTTACTAGCTCCTCTAACAAGACCTGCAATATCTGTAAATTCATAACTAGTAGGGATAGTCTTCTTAGGTTCATACATTTCTGTTAGTCTATCAAGACGAACATCTTTAACATTAACTACTCCCACATTAGGATCAATCGTTGCAAATGGATAATTTTCTGCTAAAATATGTTGATTAGTAATAGCATTAAATAATGTACTCTTCCCTACATTTGGTAATCCTATAATACCTGCTTTTAAACTCATAAATAAAACTCCTTCCAAAATAAAAAGAAAATAATATAATTTTCTTTCTTATTTTAATCTAATTAAGTCAAATTGTCAAAACTATAATGTTGGATAAACTCCTGGACCTATTGGTAGACCTATTAAATACCAACCTATTGTTAATAAAATCCAAGAAATTGAAATTATTGTAAAGTATGGCATAACATATGCTAATGCTTGATGAATAGTTATTGGTTTTGACTTATCTTTATTATATATATTTAAGTACCCTATATATATGGCAAAAGCTGCTAATAACGGAGTAATTCCAGCAGTCATTGAATCACCTGCTCTTAGAATAAACTGAGCAAATTGTGGTGAAATATTAGCTTGCATCATAGCTGGTACCATAACTGGTGCAAAGATTTGCCATTTACTAGATGGTGTTGTAACAAATATATTAGCTATGGCTATTAACACTAAGGAAACAATTATAAGTGGTAATGCACTAAAGGAAACACTTCCTAAGATATTAGCACCCCAAGTAGCTATTATTGTACCAATGTTAGTCTCTCTAAAAATAGAAATAAACTGACTTGCTACAAATAGTAGCATAACCATCTCTGCACTTGATGTAAACATCTTTTCACAACCATATATTAAGTCTTTATCATTCTTTATTGACTTAGCACCTATTCCATAAGCAATACTTGTAAGGATAAATAATAAACTTATCATATAGGTAAATCCATCTTGGAAATAGGAATTAGTACCAAATAATTGGCCTAAATAAGTATCTTCACTCATATCTAGTAACATACCACTAGATGGTAAATTAGGTATTATCATATAAATAAAAGCTATTATAACTACTATTGCTGTAATTAAGGCATACTTAAGTCCTGATTTTTCTTTCTTTTCTTTAGCAATTCTTTCTTGTTCTATTTCTTCTTCATCTACTACCGTTAACTCTTCTGTTTTAACATTTTCTTGATTATCTTTATATTTACCTAATCTCTTAACTATTATACTTTCTACAATTACAGTTCCAATAATTGAAAGTAAAACTGAAAAGGCAATTATTATAATTAAGTTGGATGTTAAACTAATATGAGTACTTTTATCTATTAATCTAGCCGCTGATGTTGTATAAGGAATTAAATTAACTTCCATTGAACCTACAAATAAACTTATAGCAGAACCAAAACTAGCTCCACAAAAAGCTGCCACTATTCCTGCAAAAGGATTTCTGTTATTTGCTTGAAATATTATTGCTGATAAAGGTATTAATAAGACATAACCTATATCATTTATCAAAGAAGAGATAGTTGCTAGAAAAATAATAATAAACGTAACTATTCTCTTATCCATTTTCTTTACTTTTCTTGAAATAAATGTATCAAGAAAACCAGTTGATGATGATACACCTAATCCAATTAAAGTAAGCACCAACATACCAAATGGAGCAAATGATAAAAAATTGCGTAATGCATTACTAAAAATAAATTTCATCCCATCAAAAGTCAACATATTTTTTACTGCAACTAAAACACTTTCCAATTCATAATTAGAAGTATTAACTTTACTATAAGTTCCTTGCATTTGCAAAGCTGATAAAATAGCACTTGCTATTATTGTTAATATAGTCAAAAAAATAAAAACTGTAATAGGATGAAAATAAAATTTCTTAAGTTTCAGTTTTTTCTTGTCCTTCATATAACTCCTCTTTTACTTTCTTAATCTTTTTATTTAATTCAATTCTTGGAATTAATACTGTTCTACCACAATTACAACATTTAAGTTTAATATCAACTCCAAGACGTACTACTTCCCATTCATTAGTTCCACATGGATGTCCTTTTTTTAGAATTAAATGAGTTCCTACTTGATAATTATTATTCATTATGCACCTCTACTTGTGGATATGGTATCTTAATTCCTGCTTCATCTAAAGCTAATTTAAAGTCTTTTTTCATTTTTCTTTCAACAGCAAAGTTTTTATTAGACCTAGTTTTTAAAACAATTCTATAAACTACTGCTGAATCATCTAATTTTTCTACTCCCCATAACTCACACTTACCTTTTAGATTATCGTAAGTCTTATTAATTTTTTCCATAGTAGCATTTATAACTTTTTCCACTTCATTTAAGTCACTTTCGTAACTTACTGATATATCTACTACCGCTAAAGAAGGATTCAAACTATAATTAATTACTTCATTTATAGTATGATTAGAAATAATCTTAACTGCTCCTTTATAGTCTTTTATTCTAGTAGTTTTAAGTCCCATAGAAATAACGTCTCCTCTAAATCCATTGATAGATACGTTATCTCCTATTTCAAATTGATCTTCTAAAAGAATAGCTAGTCCTGCTAAAAAGTCTTTTGCTACATCTTGAAATGCTAAAGAAAGAACAGCTGTTGCTATACCAATTCCTGCAAATATTCTACTAACATCTACATGATATAATGAAAGAATAGATAACATTGTTATAATAATTATTAAATACTTAACAAAATTTACAATAATACTCTTTGATGTTTCTAGTTTTCGACGATGTTTTGTTGACACATTATTTTTAATTAAGGCTTGTTGTAAAATAAAATTTAATATTCTATAAATAATATATGCTACAGCAATATAAATAATTGGTTTTAAAATATATAAGAAAATTTCTGAATCTAAAAACTCTTTCACTATATCACTTCCTTTTATTATTATTTATCTAATTGCATAATTTCAAGTATTCTTGTTAAATCTGCTGCATTTTCAAATTTAATTTCTACTTTGTTTTTCTTTATCTTTACTCTTGTTCCTAATTTATCACACAAAGTACTTGCTATATAACTATATTCTGAATCACTGGCTTCTCTTCTTCTAATTTCTTTTTTTCTATGAAAATCCACTGGTGAATTAGTCATATCTTCTAGTTGTCTAACACTAAGTTTTTTAACTACTACATCATTAGCTAGTTTCTTTATTTGTTCTTTATCATCTAATTTACTTAGTATTCTAGCATGTCCCATAGATATTTCTTTTGTAATTATCATATCTTTTACTTCTTCTGGTAAAGTTAATAATCCCATCATATTAGTAACATGACTACGGCTTTTCCCTACTTTTTTAGATAGTTCTTCCTGAGTTAAGTTCAACTCTTGTTGTAATCTCTTATAAGCCATAGCTTCTTCCATAGCATTTAAATCTTCTCTTTGAAGGTTTTCAAGTAATGCTATTTCCATCATTTGTTCATCAGTTAAATCTTTTACAATAGCTGGTATTTTATCAAGTCCTGCCATTCTACTAGCAAGCACTCTTCTTTCTCCTGCTACTATTTCATATCCTTTTATACTTTTCTTAGCGATAATTGGTTGAAAGACACCATGTTCTTTAATTGAATTAGATAACTCTTGTAATGCTTCTTCATCAAAAGTTTTTCTCGGTTGATAAGGATTACTACGCAATTGGTCTAAATCTAAATCAATAATTTCATTTTTAGGGGTAGACTCTATAATTTTTTCTTCCACTTTATTTATATCTATTTGCTCTGTATTGAATAACTCTTCTAATCCTTTACCTAAGGCTCTTCTTTTAGTTTCCATTACGATCAATCACTTCCTTTGCTAAATTTAAATAAGCTTCGCTTCCCTTACTCTTAGGGTCATATACTATTATTGGTTCCCCATGACTTGGTGCTTCTGTTAATCTTATTAGTCTTGGAATAATAGTATTATAAACTTTTTCTTTAAAGAATTTTCTTATATCTTCTACTACCTCAAATCCTAAATTAGTTCTAGAGTCTAGCATAGTTAGTAAAACTCCTTCTATATCTAAATTAGGATTTAATTGTTTTTGTGCAAGTCTTATAGTATTTAGTAACTGCATAATTCCTTCTAAGGCAAAGAATTCACATTGAACTGGGATAATCACTGAATCACTAGCAGTTAAAGCATTTGTTGTAATAAGTCCTAAAGATGGAGGACAATCTATAATGATAAAATCAAAATTATCTTTTATATCTTCCAAATGTTGTTTTAGTTGAGCTCCTTTTGCAAATCCAGGTTCTTGTTGACTCTTTTCTAATAGTTCAATATCAAGCCCTGCTAAATTTATAGTAGCTGGCAAAACATATAATTGTTTATATTTAGTCTTTATCATAGCTTCCACACAAGTACATCTTCCTGTTAATACATCATAAATACTATTATTTATATCTCCTTTATTTATTCCAACACCAGTTGTTGTATTTCCTTGTGGATCCAAATCAATTAATAAAACCCTTTTTCCTAGATATGCAAGAGAAGCAGATAAATTAATACTAGTAGTAGTCTTTCCTACTCCTCCCTTTTGATTTACTAATGATATGACTTTTCCCATTTTTATCACTCGCTTCTTTTCATAACTCTATTTAATTGTATCAGAAATAGCTTATTATGAAAATAATTTTTAGGAAAAAAAGTAGATTTCTCTACTTTAACTATTCTTCATTTTTGGCTATCTTAATAACTATTTGATAATTCTTTTCAAAGTTCATTTCTTCACTTTCTACTTTAAAGCCTGATTGTTCTATTCTTTTAACAGCATCACGCACTACATTTAAACAATCATTAAAATCAAGTTTTGGTATTTCTTGTCCTTCTTCAATTTTCTTACCCATTATTTTTTCTACATCATCAGAGAAAATTGGATTATGAGCAAATGGATTGTTATATGTATCTAAATAAGGTACTTCATTCTTTTCTTCTACTTGATTTTCTCCTCCATTTACATTTAATAAACTATCAGGAGTAGATGTATTATTAGTTGGTGTGACACTAGAAGATAATAAAGCATCAAGAGCTGATTGATTATTGTTAGAAGGCATAGAAGCCTGAGAAGTTTGTCCACCGCTTACACTAGAATCATCTGAATCTGGTTGAAAGAATTTAAAATTACTATTCATACTCTGTTCAGGTTGAACATCATTAGTTGGATTTACTTTTAATAAGCTATCCATATCCATAGATGGTTTTTCTTCCTTAACATTAATATCTTGGGCATTATTTCTAAGCTCATCTAAATTAAGTTCTGAACTAGCTGTACTCTTTAGTAATGGGTCTTGTATATCAGCTATCTTCTCATCTCCATAATCTATAAATTTAGGAGGAGTACTATAATCAATATCTATATCACTATTATTAGGTTTTGGAGTATTCATAGAAGGGTTAGGAGTAGGTGTTACCGGAACAGAATTATTATTTTCTAAGTTTAGATTTGGTAAGTTTGGAACATTAATAGTAGTATTTTCATTAACTGATACTGGTTCTCTATTTAATAATTTTTCTATATCTGCTGTAGCAATTTTCTCCTTAGGTTTAGGATTAATCTCCTCTTCTAATTCTCTAACTGTCATTTTATTAGCTATTATTTTGTTAAGTAATTGTTTTTGTTTTTCTTGGTTATCTACTGCTAATAAGGCTCTAGCATGACGTTCTGATATTTTTTCTTTTAGTAAAGCATCTTGAACATCATCAGATAAAGATAATAGTCTTAGTTTATTAGCAACAGCACTCTGACTTTTACCCATAGTTTTAGCTAATTCCTCCTGAGTCATCTGGTCTAACTCTAAGATTTTTTGATAAGTTCTAGCTTCTTCTATTGGATTTAAATTCTTTCTTTGTAAATTTTCAAGTAGAGCTACTTTACTACTTTCTTTATCATCTAAATTACGAACAATAGCTGGTATTTTAGTAAGTCCTGCTAAAGCACTTGCTTTATATCTACGTTCTCCTGCAATAATTTCATATTTATTTCCTATATTACGAACAATTATAGGTTGAATCACTCCATGTTCTTTGATAGAAACAGCTAATTCTTTTAAGGCTTTTTCATCAAATACTTGTCTTGGTTGAAATCTATTTGGAATTATATCATCTAAGTATAAATATACAACTTCATTTTCATTATTCTGCATTACTATCCCTCACTTTATTCTTTCTAATCTTCCTATAATATCATTATAACATCAAAAGAGTAATTAATCTAGCAATTAATTACATTTTATCTTCAAAATAGTTCTAGTACTTCCCTCTTTTGGTAACTTAAACTCTATTTTTCTATCTAAATTATACTTTTTTCTTTCAAAAATTGGCTTAGCCATTACTAATTCTTCATCTACATTACCTTTCATTGCAACAAAATAACCATTTTTCTTTACAAGTGGCATAGTCCAAGATAATAATTTAGATAAATTAGCTACTGCTCTTGCAGTAACAATATCATATTTATTTCCTTTTCTAGCTAAGTCTTCGGCTCTTATATGAATAGCTTCTATTCCATTTAAATCTAAATTTTCAATTACTCTATTAAGATAATTAACTCTCTTTTGTAAAGCGTCTATTAAAGTTATATCTAAATTTGGATAAAATATTTTTAAGACTAAGCCTGGAAAACCAGCACCAGTTCCAACATCACATAATGTTAAATTACCAGTTAAATCACAAGCTTTAGTTAGAGTTAAACTATCATAGAAATGTTTTAAATAAACATCATCTTTAGAAACAATCCTTGTTAAGTTCATCACTTTGTTTTCTTCTATCATTATCTCATATAATTTTTCAAGTTTAGATAATTGTTCTTCTGTTGGATTAATTCCCAATAGTCTTACTTGTTCCACAAATTCAGCTTCAGTCATTTTTTCTTTCCCCTTTTTTCAAATAAACCATTATTATAGCAATATCGGCTGGGTTAACACCACTTATTCTACCTGCTTGAGCTAGTGTTTCTGGTTCTACTGCCTTTAATTTTTCTCTAGCTTCACTAGCAATATTTTTTATATCATCATAAGAAATATTAGCAGGTATCTTTATTTTTTCTAAGTCTAACAATTTCTTAGTATCTTTTTCTTGTTTTTTAATATATCCTTCATATTGAATTTGTATCTCTACTTCTTCTTTTTCAGCTTTTGAATAAGGAAATTCTTTAAAATTTTCTATATCATTAAATGATAATTCTGGTCTTTTCAATAAATCATATAGAGTTATACCATCTTTTAAAGGAGCTGTTCCTAACTTCTCTAATAATATATTAGTCTCTTTTGTAGGTGTTATTTTTTCACTATTTAAAATATTTATTATCTTTTCGATATTACTTTTCTTTTCATTAAATTTCTTATAAGTATCTTCATCAATTAAACCTATTTGATAACCATAGTCTCTTAATCTCAAATCAGCATTATCATTTCTTAATAGTAATCTATACTCTGCTCTTGATGTTAAGAGTCTATAAGGATCTTTTACACCTTTAGTTACTAAATCGTCAATTAGTACACCTATATATGATTCACTTCTATTAAGAATCAAGGGCTCTTTCCCTTCTATTTTTAGACTGGCATTTATTCCTGCAATTAATCCCTGACCAGCAGCTTCTTCATATCCACTTGTTCCGTTAATTTGACCAGCTGTATAAAGTCCTTCAATTAGTTTTGTTTCAAGGCTACGTTTAATTTGTTTAGAATCAATAGCATCATACTCTATTGCATAGGCATATCTTAAAATTTTAGCATTTTCTAATCCTTTTAAGCTATGAACCATTTCTTCTTGAACATACTCAGGCATACTTGTTGAGAATCCCTGTAAATATATATCATCATATGATAAACTTTCTGGTTCTAAAAACAATTGATGACGTTCTTTATCACTAAATCTTACTACTTTATCTTCTATTGATGGACAATATCTTGGACCTACTCCTTCAACATAACCACCATACATACTAGATTCTTTTAAGTGTTCTTTTATAATTTCATGAGTTTTACTATTGGTGTAAACCAAATGACAAGGTATTTGATAGTGATATGCTAAAGCATCGTTGTTATCATAAGAAAAAGTTAAATTTTCTTTACTACCTTCCTCTATCGCTACTTTATCAAAGTCTATACTACTTCTTTCAATTCTTGGAGGGGTACCAGTTTTTAATCTCTTAATAGTAAATCCTAATTCTTTTAATTTAGTACTTAAAAATTTACTTTCTTTCTCTCCATGAGGTCCTTCAGACTTTTTCTTACTACCTATTAAAATAGAACTTCTTAAATAAGTACCAGTAGTTAATATTACCGCTTTAGCATTGATTTCTGTTCCATCAGCTAAAATAACTCCACCAATCTTGCCATCCTTAACTATTAAATTTTCAACAAAAGCTCCCATTAAATCTAAATTTTCTTGATTCTTTAGAGTCTTTTGCATTTCCTTTTTATATAAAACTTTATCGGCTTGAGCTCGCAAAGCTTGAACTGCTTTTCCTTTTTTAGTATTTAATATTTTCATCTGAAGAGAACTTTTATCAGTATTTTTAGCCATCTCTCCACCTAAAGCATCTATTTCTCTTACTACTATACCTTTAGCAGGTCCTCCTATCGAAGGATTACAAGGCATATCAGCAATATTATCTAAATTTCCACTTATTAATAATGTCTTATGATTCTTTCTAGCACAAGCAAGAGCAGCTTCACAACCAGCATGACCTCCTCCTACTACAATTATTTCATAATTCATCTAAATCACTTCCCTACACAAAAATTTTCAAATAAAGTATCAAGTAATTCTTCATCATAAACTTCACCAGTGATAGTACCTAGTTCATTTAATACTTCCTGTAAATCTATTTCTATAAGTTCTAATGGTAAATCACTTTTTATATTTTCTCTTATTTTTAATAAAGTTTCAAGAGCTTTATTAGCACAAGTTAATTGTCTATTGTTAGCTAAGAATGTATCAGTTTCTTCTAACATATCAAGAGAAAACATCTTTGTTATTTCATCCTTTAAAGAATTTATCCCTTCCAAAGAATTAGTATTAGTAGATACAATATGATAAAAATCAAAATTAGATTTATTTATTTTATTAGCTAAGTCATCTTTATTTAAAACAATTATTGTCTTATCTTTATTAAGCTTAGCAATTAGTTCTTTATCTTCTTTTGTTAATTCTTCATTTATATTAAATACCGCTAAGACTAAGTCTGCTTTTTCTAATAACTCAAGACTTTTCTCTACTCCTATTTTTTCTACAACATTATCAGTATTCCTAATACCAGCAGTATCTATTAGCGATAATTCAACTCCATTTATAAAAACTGTACCTTCTACTATATCTCTTGTAGTTCCTTCTATATCAGTTACTATAGCTTTTTCCTGATTAATTAAAGTATTTAAAATACTACTTTTCCCTACATTTGGTCTTCCGACAATAACCGTTTTTATACCACTTTTCACTATTTGATGACTTTTACTTTCTTCTATTGTCTTTTGTAATTTTGGAATTAGCTTTTCTACTTCTTTCTCTATATCTTTCTTGGTTACCTCTTCAATATCATAATACTCTGGATAATCAATATTTACCTCTATATTAGCTATCAATTTTTTTAGAGGCTCCCTAAATGAATGAATATAGTTCTTTAATTTTCCTTCTAAGGAGTTCATTGCTAGTTTTCGTTGATTATCACTTTTTCTATCAATTAAATCCATTATAGCTTCAGCCTCTGTTAAATCTATTCTTCCATTTAAAAAAGCTCTTTTAGTAAATTCACCTTTCTCGGCTACTCTTACTCCTATTTCTTGTAACAAAGAAAAAACTGCTAATGTAGGATTTATTCCCCCATGACAATTAATTTCTACTACATCTTCTCTAGTAAATGTCTTTGGAGCTTTCATAATACTTACCAAAACTTCATCTACCTTTTCATTGCCTTTTTTTATATAACCATAATTGATTGTGTGTGTATCTACTTTCTCTAAGTCTTTACCACTAAATATTTTATTTACTAAAGGTATAGCATCTTTTCCACTTACTCTAATAATAGAAATTGCTCCTACCCCCAACTTTGTAGCAATTGCCGCTATTGTATCTTCATCATAATTTATCATATTTTATAAACTTTCTCCTTTATATTCTTTTTTATACCTAATGATAATAAGGCATCTTCACCAAAAAAAGCTTCTTGTTCCCTAGAAGACAAGTTAGATTTATCATCAAAAGATATGTCATCTAAACTTTCAAATTTTCTAGCTGACTCATTAACCACAATTTCTGTTAAATTATAACTCATTTCTAATTTTCTTTGAGTCAAAGTTGGAATTATTTGTTTAAAGTCTACCAAAGAATAGTTTTTGGGATTTTCATAAACTGCTACCCCATATCTATTAGTAACTTTTTTATCTCCTTCCATGTATCTCATTTGATGTAATTTTTCTTCAGCATTAGCTATATATTTTAAAATAGAATCATAGGAAACAGATTTTATATCACTATCCGTCAATAATTTAAAAGCATTTCTAAGAATTACTGATAATCCATAATGAGTACTACTTAATCCTTTTTGTTTATTATCATCATATTTATTAAATAAGGTACCATCTTCTCCTAATTCTAAACCAGTTAAAAAGTTACCAAATGATTGTTTTTCTTCCAATAATTTACAACATCTTAGATATTCAATTACCTTAGGTTCGACTAATAAAGATTCAATATTATCATGAATTGATTTTAAATCACTTTGATTTTTTACTTTTAGTTCGTCTAAACTTATTTTATTAATATTACATTGCATTATATCACTTCCCTCAATTTGACTATATTATAGTAAAAACTAAATTTAAAGTAAAGAAAAAGAAGAACTAATCTTCCCTTGGTTTAATAACTACACATCTATTTGGTTCTTCTCCTACACTCTCTGTGTAAACTTTTTTACTATTTGTTAATACATTATGAACAATTCTTCTCTCATAAGAATTCATAGAATCCATTTTTACCTCTATTTTAGTAGTAACTACCTCTCTAGCTAAACGTTTTGCTAAAGTCTCTAAATGATGTTCATTTTTCTCTTTATAATCAGATACATCTAGAAAAAATCTATAATTAATTCCTGTTTCTGTATTAACAATTTGTCTAAGTACTATTTGAAGAGCATCTAGATTTTTTCCACTCTTTCCTATAAGTAAAGAATCATTATCAGAATAAATTCTATACGTAGGGATATCTTGTTTAACCTGAACTTCTACTTCTGCTTGATATCCCATTTCTCTTAAAATAGCAATTAATTTTTCTTTAATGAAATTCTTAATTTCTCTTTTTTCAATTACTTCTATTTCACATTTCTTAGAAAGTAATGATTTTTTCTCATCTATAACCCTAATTATTAAGTTTTCTTCTAACTCTTGTAATTCAATCTTTGCCTTATTAACAGCTTCTTCATAGGTCTTTCCTACAAATCTATGTTTTTCCATGCTATTTTTTCGCTCCTTTAACTGTAAGAGTATTTTGTATAATCATAAATAGATTTTGAGTTACCCAATATATTCCTAAAGCTGAAGGCATAAATAATGCTGTAAAAATAATCATAATACTCATCATTATTGGCATCATTTTCATAGATGGATCTTGACTAGTTGCTCCACTCATCTTAAATGTATAAATAGTGGTTGCTCCAATTAAAATTATTAATATAAGGTAAACATAGAATGTTGAAGTTCCAAATCCAACTACTGGAGTTGTTCCTAATTGTAAACCAATGAATTTATCTTCAAAAATAGCTGGCACTCTATTGATTGCTTCAAAGAAAGCTAAGAATAATGGCAATTGAATAAATGAAACTAAACAACTACTTAATGGATTAAAGTTATATTTTTTATAAACCATTAACATCTCTTGATTTTGTTTCATCATTGACGCTTCATCAGTTTTTCCTTCATATTTTTTTCTAATTCTTTCTAATTCAGGGCTAGCTTTTTTCATTAACTCTGACTGAATAGCCATCTTTCTAGTAAATGGAAATAATATAAATCTCAATATTATAGTTATAATAATGATACTGATAGCAAAACTTCCAACTAACTTACCTAATTTTAATATTATGAAAGCTAATGGTTTTACGAAAATCGATGTCCATAATCCTTCATAACCTCCTGAAGTAACTTTAAAGTTATCACATTTTGGTAATTTTTTAACATTAACTTTATTTTTCTCATAAATTTTAACAGTTTTGGCATTTTCGGGTTGACACAAAATGTTTTTTGTTAAAGATTGTCCTGTTTCTGGATTCTTAACTGCCTGTTTTTTACTATCAACAAGAGTTGTAGTACATCCTGTTAATAAAAATATTGATATAACTAGAATTAATAATTTCCTAGTTTTAGTATTTTTCTTTTCTTTCATATGATATAATTTCCCTTCTCTATTTCTATTTACTATTAATGTTTAATAATAGACTGAATAATTCTTCTTTCAATGACTCATATTTTTTATCTAAAGAACCTCTCCTAATTATTATAATACAATCAAAAGCATTTTTATAGTT
This sequence comes from uncultured Bacilli bacterium, assembly GCA_934177545.1. Classification (GTDB taxonomy): domain Bacteria; phylum Bacillota_I; class Bacilli_A; order RF39; family UBA660; genus Onthousia. Next base: position 10,940 of record CAKPPI010000005.1, on the reverse strand, counting down.
TTTTTGAAAATCTGATACTATTGCTCTTGTTCTTCTCTTCATCTTGTTACGAGTAACAGCTTTTCCAAGTTTTTTAGGGGCAGCAATCCCATACTTAGAAAAAGATTCTTTTTTTGTACGATAAAATACAATAAAACTTTTATTCTTCTTAGATGGACATTTCTTTATTATTTCATCAAATATCTTACTTTCCTTTATTATATAATCCTTATTCATATTATAGCCCCTTTCCTAAAGAGTAAAAAACCACTGTGAAAACAGTGGAATTTATTTTACTAATTCTTTACGACCTTTTTTTCTTCTGCTATTTAAGATTTTACCTGCTGAAACTTTACGAGCGAAAAATCCATGTTTCTTAGCTCTTCTACGTTTATTTGGTTGATACGTTCTCTTCATACTTCCACCTCCAGACATGAAATCTACATTATTATAATAATAATCAGATTTATTTGTCAAGAAAATTTAAGTGACTTGTTAATAATTTCTCATTTTAGTGATTTAAAGCTCAAAAAAAACGCTAATAAAAAAGAAGAAAAGCATAGTTATCCACAGATTCAACAGGGTGTGGAAAACTATTATTCACATGTGCAAAACAAATCTGTGGAAACTGTGGAAAACTCATAATATTCAGCAAATATCGACATTTCACTTGTGGAAAACTCTGTGGAAAACCTGTGGATAAATTTTTTTTACTTTTTTCTATTTCCTTTTTCCACATTTTAGAGTATCATAATGGTGGTTTATGTGAACAGGGGAGTGATGAAGTTGAATGTAGACATCATATGGAATAACGTATTAAAAGAAATTAAAGAAGAACTTTCTTCACTTGCCTTTTCTACGTGGTTTCAAGACGTTAATCTTAAAGATTTAAAAGACGATATAGCAATTATCATTGTACCAATGTCTATACATAAAAAACATTTACATGATAATTATCAAGATTTAATAAAAAATGCTCTAAATAAAATAACCGGTACAACATTTGAACTAGAATTCTTTCTAGAAGATGAATTTAAAGAAAAAGAAGAATCTATAAAGGAAAAAGAGGAAAAAGAAAGTACTGAGGCACCTGAATTTAAGCAAAAATCAAACTTAAATCAAAATTATACCTTTAATAACTTTATTGTTGGTAACAGTAATAAGTTTGCACAAGCTGCGGCCTTGTCAGTAGCTGAAAATCCTGGTAAAATTTATAATCCGCTATTTATTTATGGTAATAGTGGCCTCGGAAAAACACATTTAATGCATGCGATTGGTAACTATATAGCACAAAATTCCAATAAACGAGTCTTGTACGTAACAAGTGATCAATTTAGAGATGATTTTGTTAGTATAAATAGGAAAGACCAAGACGGTACCAACTTTAATTACAAAGAGTTCTTTAAAAACAAATATAGAAATATAGATGTACTAATAATTGATGATATACAATTTTTAGGAGGAGCAAATCAAACACAACAAGAATTCTTCCATACTTTTACTAATCTATATAATGATAGTAAGCAAATAATTGTATCATCAGACAGATCACCAAATGACTTAAAACTACTAGCCGAACGTCTTAGAACAAGATTCTGCTGGGGATTAACGGTAAACATAGGTCCACCAGACTTTGAACTGAGGAAAGAGATTCTGAGAAAAAAAATAGTAGCTGGTAACTTTGAAGCCGAAATTCCAGAGGAAGTAATTGAATATATATCTTCAAACATAGGAAGTGACGTAAGACAACTAGAAGGTTCAATAACAAGATTGGTAGCTTACTCAACAATAATGGGAGGCTCAAAAATAAACCTAAGCTTAGCAATTGAAGCACTAAAAGACTTTATTAATAAAGGAATGAGTGAAAAAAATGATATTGCAAGAATTCAAAAGATTGTAGCCGAGTTCTTTCAAATATCAGTGGAAGATATTCGTTCAAAAAAAAGGAGTAGTAACATAGCCTTTCCTAGGCAAATAGCTATGTACATGTGTAGAAAGTTAACAAATGAGTCATATCCCAAAATAGGAACTGAATTTGGTGGTAAAGATCATTCTACTGTTATGCATTCTGTGGAAAAAATTGAAATAGAAGTAAAAAATAATAAAGACTTAGCAGGTATTGTGGAAAAGTTAACAAATGACCTAAAATAGTTACCTGTGGAAAAAGTTGAGTTTTCCACAAGTTTTCCACAGGCAAAAAAATTGCTAATATGTTATAATATAAAGAAAATTAAAAGTTTTCCACAGTTTCCACAGTATTAATATTAATAATATATATAAATAAAAGAAAAGAAAGAAGGAATATAAAATGAAATTTTCAATTAAAAAAGAAATACTATTAGAAGCACTTAATAAAGTGTCAAAAGCAATATCAACAAAAAACGTAATACCAGTATTAGCCGGTGTCAAATTTCATCTTACAAAAAAGAAATTAACTCTTACTGCCAGTGATAATGATATTACAATAGAAACATCAATCCCATGTGACAATGAAAATATAATTTTAAAAGAAGAAGGCAGCATTATTATTCAAGGTAAATATATACTAGATATAGTAAGAAAATTACCTGATCCATTTATCAATATAGAAGTAGTAGATGATTTAAAGATATTAATATATACTGAAAACAGTGAATTTAATTTAAATGGCATCAGTGAAAAGGAATATCCATCTATTGAATTAGTAGAAAGTAAAAACCATATTGAATTATCTAAAACAGTATTAAAGGAAATAGTTAATCAAACTGCGTTTGCAACTAGTATAGATGAGAATAAAGCTATATTAAATGGTATAAACTTTAATATTATTGGCAATATACTAGAATGTAATGCAACTGATTCATACAGATTGGCAAGAAAAGTTATACCTTTATCAACAAGCTCTGAGGAAAACATGAATATTGTTATACCTAGTAGAAACCTTGTAGAATTTACAAAAATATTAGGTGAAGGTGATGAAAAAATAGAAGTACATATCTTTAATAATAAAATACTATTCAAAAACCAAAGCTTATTATTTCAATCTAGATTAATAAATGGTACTTATCCAAATACCTCTAATTTATTACCTAAAGAGGATCAAGTAAAATTACATTTTAATATAAATGATTTTTACAATGTAGTTGACCGTGTAAGTATTTTAACAAGTGATAAAGATAAAAATATAGTTACTATGGAAACTAATGGTGATATGTTAATAATGAAATCATCAAGTGCAGAAATTGGTAGAGTAGAAGAAAAAATGTCTATTAAGAAAGATAGAGATTTAGATATTAAAATTTCTTTCAGTGCTAGATATATGATGGATGCTTTAAAATCTTTTTCCACAGATACTGTTGAATTGTCATTTGTAGGAGAAATAAAACCCATTGTTTTAAAAAGTAGTGAAGATGATACACTAACTCAATTAGTTTTGCCTATTAGAACATACTAAAATAGGAAATTTACATATTTTGCTAAAAAACTGGTAAAAATGCCAGTTTTTTTCATTTTTTAACACTTATCGACATAAAACGATAAAATTCGACAGTATAATATAGTAGACTGATGGTAAACATTTTGATGTTTTAGGGGGAAATTAAATGAAAGATTATGAAATTAATGATGCCACTTTGGCAATCATACCAGAAACAAAAATGACTTCTGTAGTAATAGAGGCCGATTACAAGTACAATGTGGAGGGAAGACCACTAAAGATAATTGACTATAGCTGTAAATATTTTGGTAGCTCATACATTGGAAGAAGAGAGGGTGCCAAACAAATATTAAAAACTTCCTATAAGTTACCTATAATGGTGGATGATAGTAGAAATGTAATTTTTTTTCCTACTGTATCACCAGAAGAAAATGATTGTTCTTGGTTAGCATTGAATAGGATAGAAACTATAAATCCAGTAAAGAAAAGAAAAGACTATACAGAAGTAGTATTTGATAATGGAAAAAAATTAAACATTCCAATTTCATACAAATCAATGGAAAATCAGATTCTTAGAGCTAGTCGCCTAGAATCGGTTATTAGAAACAGAAAAAATCAATAATTTTTTTGCTAACAGACTAATATCGTTTAATGATATTGGTCTTTTTTGTATAGATTTAAATTATATAAAAATAATGGAATTTTAGTTACGGAATAAGTCAAAAAAAGCAACTTTTTCTATTTTATTTAAACCAAATATGATATAATATTCTTGCGTGTATGGGTATACTAAAAATGGGTGAAGGTGAAAATATGAAGGCTTTTTTGACTAAAAATGGTAATTAAACGGTTAAATTTAGTTAATTTTCGTAATTATAGTAAAGTTAATTTAGAATTAGGACCATCTATGAATATATTTATTGGGGAAAATGCTTCGGGAAAAACAAATATATTAGAGTCTATAGTTGTTTTAGCATTAACAAAGTCTTATAAGAATATTAATGAAAATAATTTAATAAGGCTTGCTAAAAAGAAGACTAAAATAAAAGGAACTGTTAAAAATAATAAATCATTAAAAAATTTAGAAATAGAAATTATGGAGACAGGAAAAGTAGTAAAAGTTAACAATAAGAGAGTTTATTGCTTAGCTGATTATATATCCAACTTAAATATTGTACTTTTTACTCCTGATGATTTAGAACTAATAAAAGGTTCTCCCAGTATTCGTAGGAATTTACTAAATATGGAACTTAGTCAACTTTCATCTTTATATTTAAATACCTATAATCAATATAATAAAATATTAAGAACACGTAATGAATATCTAAAAATTCTTTTTACTAATAATATTGCTGATAAAAAATATCTTGATATTTTGACTGAACAATTAATAGATAAAGCAATTGTTATTTATAAGCTTAGAAATGAATATCTAGAAAGAATTAATAAGAATATTAATAGTATTTTTAAGAATATTACTGATGAAGAAAAATTATCAATTATGTACAAGCCAAATATTTTCTTTAGTAATTATGAAAATGACATTTTGAAAAAGACAATGAGGGAAATCTTTGACAAGAATTGTCAAAGAGAGCTCCATATTGGTATGACGTTGTTTGGTCCACACCGTGATGATTTTCAATTTCAACTTAACGATGTGGATATGAAATTATTTTCTTCACAAGGTCAACAAAAAAGTGCAGTCTTAGCTTATAAGTTATCAACCATACCAATATTTGAGGAGAAAAATGGTACTAAACCAGTTTTGTTATTAGATGATATTTTTAGTGAACTTGATTTAAAAAAGAAAAATCGTTTATTAAAGTATGTAAATCAGGATATTCAAAGTATTATAACAACCACTGATTTGAAAAATATTTCTAAAAAATCATTGGAGAATGCAACAATATTTAAAGTAAGTAATGGTAATGTTGAAAGGAGTAATAATTAATGGAAAAAGAAAATTTAGCAAAATATGATTCTTCAGCCATTCAGGTATTAGAAGGATTAGAAGCTGTAAGAAAAAGACCTGGTATGTATATTGGAACTACAAGTAGTAGAGGATTACACCATTTAGTATGGGAAATTGTTGATAATGCTATTGATGAAGCCTTAGCAGGTTACTGTACTCATATTGAGGTAACTATTGAAAAGAATAATAGTATTACTGTTAAAGATGACGGACGTGGTATACCAGTAGATATTCATCCAAAAACTGGAAAAAGTACTGTAGAAACTGTATATACAGTATTACATGCTGGTGGAAAGTTCGGCGGTGGAGGATACAAAGTATCTGGTGGTCTTCATGGTGTTGGTGCTAGTGTAGTTAATGCCTTATCTACATATCTAGAGGTAAAAGTATATAAAAACGGTCATGTTTACTATCAAAAATATACTAACGGTGGACATCCTGTTGAACCTTTAAAAGTTATAGGTGATTGTGATGAAGATCGTACAGGAACAACAGTAACATTTTTACCAGATGCATCTATTTTTCAGGAAACTACTGTATTTGATTATGATATATTACGAAATAGATTACGTGAGCTTGCATTTTTAAATCGTGGCCTTAGAATTACACTATATGATGATAGAGAAGCAGATAAAAAAGAGTCTTTTTGTTACGAAGGTGGAATTCGTGAATATGTTGAACTTTTAAATAAGTCTAAGCAGCCAATACACGATACCATTATTGATGTAATAGGACAAGAAGGAGACATCATGTTAGAGGTTGCTATGCAGTATAATGAAACATATAGTTCTAGTATTTATTCATTTGTAAATAATATAACAACTCCAGAAGGTGGTACTCATGAGGATGGAGTTAGAATGGCTCTTACAAGAATACTAAATAAGTATGCCCAAAGTACTGGTATGATGAAAGATAAGGATGATTCATTAACTGGTGACGATGTTAAAGAAGGATTAACAATGATTGTTTCTATAAAACATCCTAATCCTCAGTTTGAAGGTCAAACAAAAACTAAACTCGGAAACAGTGAAGTTCGTGGTATAGCAAATAGAATATTTTCAACAAATCTTGAGAGATTTTTAATGGAACATCCAGATGAAGCAAAAATAATTATAGAAAAAGCTATGACAGCTTCAAGAGCTAGAGTAGCAGCTAAAAAAGCAAGAGAATTAACAAGAAGAAAAGGTGATTTAGATGTCACTAACTTCTACGGAAAACTATCTGATTGTAAGAGTAAAGATGCCTCAGAAAGCGAAATATTTTTAGTAGAAGGTGATTCTGCTGGTGGTTCTGCTATAAAAGGTAGAGATAGTATGACACAAGCAATTTTACCGTTAAGAGGAAAAATACTTAATGTAGAAAAAGCAAGATTAGATAGAGCTTTATCAAATGAAGAAATTCGTACTATTATAACAGCTTTTGGTACTGGTATTGGTGAAGAATTTGATTTGTCAAAGCTTAGATATAATAAAATTATTATTATGACAGATGCAGATGTAGATGGTAGTCATATTAGAGTATTACTTTTAACATTATTTTACCGCTTTTTTAAGCCGATTGTTGAAGCCGGACATGTATATGCTGCTCAACCACCTTTATTCGTTATAAAGCACGGAAAAACTATCAAATACGTTTTAAATGAGCAAGAAAGAGATGAATATCTAGCAACGCTTTCTCCAAACACTAAATATGATATAGCCAGAATGAAAGGTTTAGGAGAAATGGATGCTGAAGAATTAAATGAAACAACAATGGATATTCATAAGAGAGTATTAAGACAAATAACTGTTGAAGATGCATTAGCTGCCGATGAAACCTTCTCTAAATTAATGGGTGAAGAAGTAGGCCCTAGAAGAGAATTTATTGAAACAAATGCAACTTATGTTGAAAACTTAGACATATAGGAGGTAAAAAATGGATCGATTAGAAACAAATAATATAGTTAAAGAAGTTCAAGATTCCTTTTTGGAATATTCAATGAGTGTAATTGTAGCAAGAGCACTTCCTGATTTAAGAGATGGTCTTAAGCCTGTTCATCGTCGCATTCTATATTCTATGTTCGAGTCTGGATATACACCAGATAAACCACATAGAAAGAGTGCTAAAACGGTAGGTGAAGTTATGGGTAATTATCATCCACATGGTGATAGTTCTATCTATGAGGCTATGGTAAGAATGGCTCAAGACTTCTCTTATAGATATATGTTAATTGATGGACATGGTAATTTTGGTAATATTGAAGGTTATGGAGCAGCAGCAATGCGTTATACAGAAACTAGACTTTCTAAAATATCACTTGAGTTATTGAGAAATATTAATAAAAACACAGTTAATTTTATTCCAAATTTTGATGAAACTACTAAAGAACCAGAAGTTTTGCCTTCAAGATTTCCAAATATTTTAGTAAATGGAACAACAGGTATAGCAGTGGGCATGGCAACTAACATCCCACCTCACAATTTAGGAGAGGTAATAGATGGATGTGTTGCTTATATTGATAATCATGATATTACACTAGATGAATTAATGAAACATATTAAAGGTCCAGATTTTCCGACTGGAGCAAATATTTTGGGAAATAGTGGTATAAGAAAAGCTTATGAAACCGGCCGTGGTTCAATTACAATAAGAAGTAAAGCTACAATTGAAGAAAAAAATGGTCGTCATTATATAATAATTGATGAGGTTCCATACGGTGTTAATACTTTAGAATTAAAAAATAAAGTTGCAGAACTTGTTCATAATAAGACAATTGAAGGAATATCTGATTATCATTCTGATTTAAAAAATGGTATTAAGATAACAATTACTTTAAAGAAAGACGCTAACGCTCAAGTTGTACTAAATAAATTATTTAAACATACTGCTTTTCAAACAACTTATGGAATAATATTTTTAATGCTAGATCAGGGCGTTCCAAAGACTTTAGGTTTAAAAGATATTATAGTTAAGTATATTGATTATCAAAAAGAAGTAATAATTCGTAGAACAAAGTATGATTTAGATGTGGCCGAGAAAAGAGTACATATCTTAGAAGGATTAAAAATAGCTCTTGATCATATTGATGCAGTAATTAAACTAATTCGTGGTTCAAAAACGGATGAAGAAGCTCGTTCTGGATTAATTAATCAATTTGGATTAACTGAAATTCAAGCAAATTCGATTCTAGAAATGAAACTACGTCGTTTAACTGGATTAGAACGTGAAAAAATAGAAAATGAATTAAATGAATTACTAAAGACTATTGAAAAACTTAAAGAAATATTAAGTAGTGATGAAAATATTTTAAAAGTTATCAAAGATGAATTATTAGAGATAAAAGACAAGTATGCTGATGAAAGACGTACTAATATAGATATGACAGCTATAGAGTATATAGAGGATGAATCTTTAATACCTGTAGAGGATATAATAGTAACTTTAACAAACAAAGGTTACATTAAACGTATGAAATCAGATACATATAGAGCCCAAAATAGGGGTGGAGTTGGAATAAAAGGTATGTCAACTAATGAGGAAGACTTTGTAGAACAAGTAATTCCAATGAAAACACATGATTATTTATTGTTCTTTTCAAATAATGGAAAGGTATACAGATTAAAAGGCTACGAGATTCCAGAATTTAGTAGACAATCAAAAGGAATACCAATAGTTAATTTGCTATCATTAGATAAAAGTGAAAACATACGTTCGATGATTGAGCTTGATTCAAACGAAGATAAAACTAAATATTTATTATTTGCTACAAAAAATGGTTTAGTTAAGAGAACACCTATAGAAGAGTTTAATAACATAAGAAAAAGCGGAAAAATTTCAATTATATTAAAAGAAAATGATGAATTGATTGCCGTAAGAAAAACTACAGGTACGGATGAAGTTGTAATTGGAGCTAAAAACGGTAGAATGGTAAGATTTAATGAAACCGAAATTAGATCAATGGGTCGTGGTACTTCTGGTGTTAAAGGTATAGATTTGGCGGATAATGAAGTAGTAAGTGCTGAAATAATTAATTCAGGTGAAGAAATTTTAATTGTAACCGAAAATGGTTATGGAAAGAAAACATTAATAGATGAATACAGGTTGACTCACAGAGGTAGCAAAGGTGTTAAAGCTTTGAACATTACAGATAAAAATGGAAATATAGTTGCATTAAAGTATGTTAATCCGAATTATGTTGATAAATTGGATATTATGATAATAACAGATAGTGGTATAATTATGAGAATGCCATTGTCACAAATTTCAACATTGAAGAGAGCAACTCAAGGTAATAGACTAATTAATTTAAAAGAAAATCAAAAAGTAGCAACTATAGCTGTTGTAGAAAAAGAAATAGAATCAGAAACAGAAGAAGAGGAAGCTTAGAAATAGTTCCTCTTTTTATTTTTACTAAATTATTTTCTGGGAAATAATTTAGTAAAAATAAGTAAGCAGACAATATATAAATTAAAAAAATAATATAGGTCCGAATAGAAATAGAAATATAAAATAGAGTTAAATGTTTCACGTGAAACAAAAATAGTGGAAAAATTATTTCCCGGGAAATAATTTAGCAAGATAGGTAAGTAGATAATATATTCTTTAAAAGAAATAAAATAAGTCCGAATAGAAATATAAATATAAAATAAAATTAAATGTTTCACGTGAAACAAAAATAGTGGAAAAAATATTTCCCGGGAAATAATTTAGCAAGATAGGTAAGTAGATAGTATATTATTTAAAAGAAATAAAATAAGTCCGAATAGAAATATAAATATAAAATAAAATTAAATGTTTCACGTGAAACAAAAATAGTGGAAAAAATATTTCCCGGGAAATAATTTAGCAAGATAGGTAAGTAGATAGTATATTATTTAAAAGAAATAAAATAAGTCCGAATAGAAATATAAATATAAAATAAAATTAAATGTTTCACGTGAAACAGAAACAGTGGAAAAAAATATTTCCCGGGAAATAATTTGTCTAATAAGAAAATAATAAAATAACAAGTTTTCTATTTTAAAAAGCCTTGCAATAGTTTTTAATATAGTATATTATTATGTTGTGCAATAAATAGTTATGGAACTAGGTCAGGATGGAAACATAGCAGCCTTAACATATCATATTTATGTGCACTTTTATTTTGATTAAAAATGGGTGATAAAACATGCACGAAAAATTTATGATAGAAGCAATTAAAGAAGCTAACAAATCACTAGAAATAAATGAAGTACCAGTAGGTGCGGTAATTGTTAAAAATGGAAAAATTATATCAAGGGGACATAATGTTAAAGAAAAAAAACAATCATCACTTGCTCATGCAGAAATAATTGCTATTGAAAAAGCTGAAAGAAAAGTTAAAAATTGGAGATTGATTGATTGTGATATATATGTAACATTGGAACCGTGTCCAATGTGTGCCAGTGCTATTAAACAAAGTAGAATAAAAAATATTTATTATGGAGCTGAGTCAATAAATAATAATAATCATAAAATTTTTCAAGATATTTGTAATAGTTCTGATAACAACAATAAAATAAATTACTACCATAATATAATGCAATTAGAATGTACAGAATTACTTAACAAATTTTT
>CAKPPI010000004.1 GCA_934177545.1 uncultured Bacilli bacterium | reverse complement strand
GCGCCTCAACTAGGACTTGAACCTAGGACCCCTTGATTAACAGTCAAGTGCTCTAACCAACTGAGCTATTGAGGCATATTAATGGTGGGCCTGACAGGACTTGAACCTGTGACCTCTCGCTTATCAAGCGAGCGCTCTAACCAACTGAGCTACAAGCCCGTTCTTTCAAACAGAACAATTTAATATTACAATAAAATGTTTCATAAATCAAGTCTTTTTTTAAATTTTGTAATATATTTCCGACTTGCATACTTAGAATAGCAAAGATGTGATTAAAAATCAAGCTTTTTTTAAAAAATATTGTGATAAATTTCATCTTTTGCTATAATCTTCTAAGAAAAGAGGTGCTTTTATGTATAAAAAAGTCGAAGAAGAAGGATTATTGTTAGAAACAATATTAAAATTATTTAACGAACAAAGTCATAAAAAATTAAAATCATATCTAAAAAATAATAGTGTTTTTGTAAATGGTAAATCTATTACTGCTTATAACTACAAAGTAAAGAAAAATGATATTATTGAAATTAGAAAAGATTATAAGACTCATAAGAAGTGTCCTTTAAAGATACTTTATGAAGATGAATACTTTTTAGTAATAGAAAAACCAGCACATTTATTAACAATAGCAACTACTAAAGAAAAAGAAAAAACAGCTTATCATATGATGCGTCAATTTATTAAAGAAAGAAATAGTAAAGATAAAATATTTATCCTACACCGTCTAGATAAAGATACATCAGGAGTAGTAATCTTTGTAAAAGATGAAAGAGTAAAAGAACTATTACAAAATGATTGGAATAATTTAATAGAAGATAGAGAATATATAGCAGTAGTACCAAAAGGAATAAAGTCATATACTAATTATACTTGTTATTTAAAAGAAGATAGTAATTACAAAGTACATGTTACTAATGATAAAAATGGTAAAAAAGCAATCACTTCTATAACAGTATTAAAAGAAAAGAAAAATTATGCTTTAGTAAAAGTGAATATCAAGACTGGTAGAAAAAATCAGATAAGAGCAGTTCTATCATATTTAGGATATCCAATTGTAGGAGATACAAAATATACTAGTAATATTAAAGCTAAAAGATTATTACTACATGCTTCTAAAATAGTTTTAACTAATCCAAATAATAAGAAAAAATATACATTTGAGAGTAAATTACCAAGAGAATTCCAAAAATATGTATAAAAAAATTATCTTTCTATCATTATAAGATAGAAAGGTGATAAAATGTCAAACTATAAAGTGGAAATTAGTGGAGTAGATACAAGAAATTTAAAAGTATTAACTAGTGAAGAGATGACAGAACTCTTTAAAAATATTAAAACTAATCCTTTTGCTAGAAATGATTTGGTAGAAGGTAATTTAAAGTTAGTCTTAAGTATTTTAAAAAGATTCAAAAATTATAATGAGAACTTAGATGATTTATTTCAAGTTGGATGTATTGGACTTGTTAAGTCTATTGATAATTTTGATTTGGAACAAAATGTTAAGTTTTCAACCTATGCTGTACCGATGATTATTGGAGAGATTAGACGTTATTTAAGAGACAATAATAGTATAAGAGTAAGTCGTTCTACTAAGGATTTAGCATATAAAGCCTTAAAATATAAAGAAGAATATGTTTTAACTAATGGGAAAGAACCATCTTGTGAAGAGATAAGTAAGAAACTAGATTGTACAACTTATGATGTAGTAAATGCCCTAGAGTCATTAAGAGATCCAGTCTCTATGTTTGAACCAATCTATAGTGATGGAGGAGATACTATCTATTTGTATGATCAAATAGAAGATAAAAGACAAACTGGGAGTGAGATGGAAAAACGTCTAGCTACTAATGATGCTATTACCATGTTATCTGATAGATGTCAACAAATACTAGAAGAGAGATTCATTATTGGTAAAACACAAATGGAGGTAGCAGAAGACTTAGCTATTAGTCAGGCTCAAGTATCAAGACTTGAAAAAAATGCTGTTAAACAGTTAAAGAGAATACTAAAATAGAATAGTATTTCTTTTTTTTACATAAAAATAAATAGGTGATAATAGTGAGATTATCAGATTTACAAAATAAAGATATAGTAAATACAATGGATGGTAGAAATGTAGGTAATATAATTGATGTTAAAATAGATCAAATAAGTGGTGCTATTGTTTCTTTAGTAGTAGAACCTAATAAGAAAATGCTATCTTTCATGAATAGAGGGGTGGAAGAAGAAATATCTTGGAAGAATATTGAAAGGATAGGAGAAGATGTTATCCTAGTAAGATTAGAATGAATTCTAGAAGACTACATTTAAAGAGAAGAAAGAAATCTAATCCCATTTCTTTTTTATTAGGAACTATTTTCTTCTCATTTATATTAACAATGATTATTATCTTTAAAGCTGGTAAACATTTAGAAGAATCAATAACTAGTTATGCATCTATTGAAACTAAAAGAGTAGCAACTACTATTTTAAATGATGTAATTAGAAACTATGACTTTACTAAAGAGGACTTGTATAAAATAGTTAAGAATGATTCTAAGGAAATAGAATTTATTGATTACAATTCTAAAGAAGTTAATACTATTTTAAACAAAATAAATAAGGAAGTAACTGATAGATTACTAGAGCTAGAAAGAGGAGATACTAAAAATATTTCATTATCTGATGGACTTAAGGGTAAAAATTATATCTATCTAAAAAATGGAATAGTTTGTGATATACCAGTTGGAAGCCTAACAGGAAATTCTCTACTTATCAATACTACTATGTCTATCCCTATTAGATTTTCTTTTGTGGGAAGTGTTAAAAGCAATTTAGAGGTAAAGGTAAACTCCTATGGTTTTAATAATGCTTTAGTTGAATTATTTATTATAGTAGAGATAACAGAGCAAATAACTCTTCCTCATACTTCTAAAGAGATAAAAGTATCATCAAATATACCGCTTGTTACAGAACTTGTTCAAGGCAAAGTGCCACTATACTATCAAGGAGGACTAGAAAAAAACTCTAATATAAGTTAAAATAAAATAAGAAAGAGGAAATTGTATGGTAGAGTTTTTTAATAATAAATATGAAATAATAAAAGGCAGTGAATACTTTGATAAAGAATTAGTAGACTCTTTAATAACTGACTATTTTGAGCCTTATGACTATATCTTTGGTGATTTTGCCTATAATAAATTGAGGTTAAAAGGCTATTATGATAGTAACAATAAAAACAAAAACTTAATAAATGATATCAAAGGTTTAGATAATTATATTAAAAATTATTGTGCTTATGGATGTCACTATTTTTTACTAAAAAAGGTAATAATGTAACAAGAATAGAAAAAATGCTTTCTATTTTTGTTTTTTTATGATAATATAATGATGTAGAATAGCGAGGGAGGAATTATATCTATGGAAAATGACAACAAAAAGATTATGTCAATTGTGCAAGAAGATGGCTCTATTGATGAAGTAGAAGTAGTTATTGCATTCGAGTTTAAAGATACACAAAAAGAATATGTGGTTTATACTAAGAATGAGAAAGATACGAACGGTAATGTTACAGTTTATGTATCACGTATTGAAAGAAATGGGGAAACTCCACAATTATTTGGAGTAGAGAATGAAGAAGAATGGAATAGGGTAAAAGACGTATTACGCAAATTATCTCAGTAATGGTTGGAGGCATAAATTATGAATGAAGAAGAGAAGAAAATAAAAGAGATGGAAGAGTTTGGTATAAGACTTATTTCCAATCCGAGTGAGACAGTAGCAAAAGCGTCTCCAACAAAACTGAAGTTACAAGCTATGACTTTCATGGTTATAGGTAAGGTAGAAAAATATTTTTCGGAACATATGTTAAAACAGGCCAAAGAGGCTAGAACATTAGCAGATATTGGCTTGAAAAATATTACTACTATGAGTACTGAAGAAAAAAATAGTTTTACTGCTAAGATCGATTCTGATATTTCTGATTTAGAAAATAGAATAGATATGTTTAATGAAAATTATGAAAGAGTCGTTAGTGCTGGAAGACGTGTTTTAAAACTTCCTATGTTAAATTTCAAAAAAATGTCAAATAGCTTCAGAAAATCAGCAAATAAAACAGTAGTATCGCAAAGTCAAGAACCAATTACTAATATAGTAGATGCTTATAAACAAATGAATGATGTGTTTTCTACTTCAAAGAATACATTTTCTAGGATGGCAAAACCTATAAAGAGGGAAGTTGAAATATCTAAAGCCGAGCAAGATGATATTAAAAAATCAGTATATCAAGCTTTAAGCACTGCAACTGATAAAAAAGTTGATGATTTTGCGAAACAAATTGATGATGGTGGTGAAGCAAAACTTGATGATCTTGCTAGCAAAATAGCAACAAATAGAGATAAAGAGAAAGAACTTGATAATTTCTTCGAAAATATTAGTTCTAGTAGAAACAAAAACGGACTAGAAAGAGAAGATTTAAATCAAATCTTAAATGGTGGTCAAGTTAAAAGTGCAACTGTTTCTCCGGAACCAGTAAGTACATCTGATACAAAACAAAACTTAAATGATGAGAATCCAATATTCAAAGATAATACAAGTGAATTAGAAGAGACTGCAGGTCCAGTATCTTTGGATATGCCAGATTGGCTAAGAAGATCATCTACTAATGCTGAAAGTAAGTTTGTCTCAACAGAAAATGTTGGAGATGATATTTTCGGAACTTCAAAACCATTTGCTCTATCAAGTGATAACGTTGATACATTGCCAGATGAAGAACTTGAAGGTTTTGCTAGTAGATTGACTGGTAAACAAACACAAACTTATCATACAGAAACAACAGGAAAAGAAGATAGTGCAACTGCAGATATTGATCTTACATCTGAAGAAATTGTTCCTAATATTGAAGATTTAAGAAAGCAATTGACTGAGTCAGGACGTGAAGCTTGGGAAAAACATCAAGAAAAATCAGAAGCAGAACAAGAGTACAAAGCCGAAAAACAAGCAAGAGAGAATAAAGAAAATGAACTGGCTAAAAGTAAAGAAGAACTTAATCAGATGAAAGCTGATATTGAAAGAAAAAAAAGACAACAAGAAGACATTGACAAATTAAATCAAAAAATTGAAATAGCATTGAGAATTCAAAAGCAAATAGCAGATAATAGAAGACAAATAGCGGAGGAAGAAGAAGCAACTAGAAAGTATAAGTCAAGTTTATTACAAGAAAAAGCAAGTCAAGATGTAATAAGTAAAGAACAAGAAGCAGTTCAATCAGAACAAAGAGAATTACAAAAAAATACAGAAGAAATTGACTCTGATTTACGTGATAAATTAGAGAAACTAGAAAATGCTAAAAGAGAGTTACAAGGTTTTTCTATAGCTAAAGGTGATGTTTCTTTTGGTAATACTGATTCTAATTTTATTGATATTCATGATGATGGCTTTTCAGCTGGTTTTTATCCTCCTATACAAGGTCGAGATGAACAAACACCTAAAAAAGATGATGTTTTAGGTGCTATAACTCCAAAAGCTGTTGGCGATGAAAAGACAAGTAGAAGAAGATAGGGTACTAAAAATAGTACTCTTTTTTTGTAGCGTTTCATAATATTAAATAGAGGTGATTAAAATTAAAAACTTTCTTAATTATTATTATCACCTTTATCCCGTAGAAATTATCAAAGATGGCATAAATTATAAATTTTATTTGAATGACAAACTATATATTCTTTATTTAATAACTAATCAGGAACAAGAGATAAAAGAACAAGTTAGTTTAAATAAAAGTCTAGTCTATTATAATTACCCATCCTTAATTATAGATAATGTTTTTAATAACTATTCGTCACTAATAGAAGGTAAAAACTATATTCTAGTTTGTTACAACTTTCTTAATAGAAAGATAATAGTAGAAGATTTAGTTAAAGATACTTATATTAATTATAATAATTATCTAATACTTAATAGAAGTGACTGGTATAATTTATGGTGTAGAAAAATAGATTACTTTGAGTATCAAAAGCCTTATATCAAAGACAAATATCCTTTACTATACACTAGCATTGACTACTTTATTGGTTATGCTGAAGTAGCTATTAGTTATCTAAGTGAAGTTAATAAATCTATAAAAAAGAGTAGTAAAGATAACTTAACTATCTGTCATAAAAGAATTCATCTAAATGATGATTTAAATAGCTTTTATAATCCATTATCTCTTATTATAGATTATAAAGTAAGAGATATAAGTGAATACTTAAAAGATTTATTTTTCTATGGCTATCAAGATGGACAAATAAAAAAACTATTACTTAGTGTAAATAGTTCCTATCAAAGACATCTATTAATGGCTAGAGTGTTGTTTCCAAGTTTCTATTTTGATTGTTATGAAGATATTATAAATGGAATAGTAAGTGAAGATAAAATAATTAATATTTTAGACAAAATAAAAGACTATGAAGACTTCTTATTTTATCTTTATAATCTTTTAAGAGAAAGCGGTTTTTTAATTCAAATTGATTTCTTAGAAAACTTTAATTTTCTTCATTAATATTTCTTACTTCTTTAACTTCTTCTATTTCGTTCATTATCATTTGTTCAATTCCATCTTTTAAAGTAACATCTAAGAAGTCACAATCAGCACAAGCACCACCTAAACTGACATAGACAATACCATCTTTATAACTTACAAAATCAAGAGTTCCTCCATCACTTACTAGAAAAGGACGTAACTCATCAATGATTTCTCTTACTTTAGCTTCTATTTGTTCATCATTCATTTTTCTCACCAAGAACATTATAAATAAATTTTTTCTTTTCGTAAAGAGAAAATTATGCTATAATCTATTTGTGGTGAGAAGTGATGCATGAAAAGTACAAGATAGGTTCTGTTGTACTGGGTTATGTCACTGGTATTAAAGAGTATGGAATTTTTGTTCAGCTAGATAATAATACAAGCGGTTTAATTCATATTTCAGAAATCTCTAATAAATTTATAAAAGATGTTAATGATTATGCTACTATTGGAGAACTAATAAGAGTAAGAATAGTAAGAGAAGAAAAAGATAATCACTACTCCTTAAGTACTATTAATCTTGATTATCGTATTACTAAAAATAGGGGAAGTAAGATAAAAGAAACACCATCTGGATTTAAAAATTTAGCCATTTTTCTAGAAAAATCACTAAAAGAGAAAAAAATATAATAAAAATTGGAAAAAGTGTTGACATTCATTAAATAAATTGGTATATTTAATTTCGTCAAGTGGTTACTTGGGCGATTAGCTCAGTTGGTTAGAGCACCTGCCTTACAAGCAGGGGGTCATAGGTTCGAGTCCTATATCGCCCACCATTAAGATGCCGAAATAGCTCAATAGGTAGAGCAACTGATTTGTAATCAGTAGGTTCCGGGTTCGATTCCTGGTTTCGGCACCATTTTATTATTTATAGTCGGAGAGGTAGCGAAGTGGCTAAACGCGACAGACTGTAAATCTGTTCCTTCGGGTTCGATGGTTCGAATCCATCTCTCTCCACCATCTTAGTTATTGCCTCGTAGCCAAGTGGTAAGGCATCAGACTTTGACTCTGACATGCGTTAGTTCGAATCTAACCGAGGCAACCATTTTTAAATATTTGATCCGCTAGCTCAGTCGGTAGAGCATTTGACTTTTAATCAAAGGGTCATGAGTTCGAATCTCATGCGGGTCACCATGTGCCTGAGTGGCGGAATTGGTAGACGCACAGGACTTAAAATCCTGCGAAGGTCATACTTCGTGCCGGTTCAAGTCCGGCCTTAGGCACCACTTATTTGGAGGAATACCCAAGTCTGGTTGAAGGGACCGGTCTTGAAAACCGGGAGGTCGCGCAAGCGGCGCAGGGGTTCGAATCCCTTTTCCTCCGCCACTTAAATTTATATATTGATATCGCGGGATGGAGCAGTTGGTAGCTCGTTGGGCTCATAACCCAGAGGCCGGAGGTTCGAGTCCTCCTCCCGCAACCATAATGGTTCCGTGGTGCAGCTGGTTAACACGTCTGCCTGTCACGCAGAAGATCGCGGGTTCGAGCCCCGTCGGAACCGCCATTATTTGGTTTCATAGCTCAGTCGGTAGAGCAAAGGACTGAAAATCCTTGTGTCGGTGGTTCGATTCCACCTGGAACCACCATTCGAGAATTTAAATTATAAATATAAAAGATACTCTTGGTATCTTATTTTTTTTGTCAAATTGTGTCATCTTTCAAAGATTATTTACTTATAAGTACTATCTCTTGTTATAATTAAAATGGAAGGTGATGATAATAATGTTTAATGAAAAAGTAGTCTTAGTAACCGGCGGTACTAGAGGGATTGGTTACACTACTGTAGAAGAATTTCTAAAAGAAGGAGCCAGAGTAATACTTTTCGGATCACGTGAAGAAAGTGTTACAAAAGCAATTAATTCTTTAAAAGAAGAAAATAATGAATATAAAGTAGAAGGATATTTTACTGATTTAGCTAATCTAGAAGAAATGGAAAAAGTAGCTAAAGAAATAGCTACTAAGTATGGTAAAATTGATATTTTAGTAAATAATGCTGGAATATCATCAAGTACACCTATAACAAGCTATACAGAAGAAGAATGTGATAAGATTATTAATCTCAATATAAAAGGTGTATTTGATACTTCTAAAGCAGTTATTCCATATATGACAGGAGATAATCCATCAATTGTAAATGTCAGCTCTATGGTAAGTTTCTATGGTCAACCTAGTGGCTGTCTATATCCAACTAGTAAATTTGCTGTTAACGGTTTAACTAAGAGTTTAGCCAGAGAGTTAGGTAAAAAGAAAATAAGAGTAAATGCTGTAGCACCTGGTATAACTAATACTGATATGGTTAAAAATTTACCAGATGAAATGATTAAACCTTTAATTGCTATGATACCATTAGGGAGAATAGGTGATCCTAAAGATATAGCTAGTGCCATACTATTCTTAGCAAGTGATAAAGCAAGCTATGTAACAGGAACTATTCTTCAAGTAGACGGAGCAATGATGTGTTAAAAAGCAAAGACTTTTTCATATTTTCTTGAATGATAATATATAAAGGAAAAGAGTTAGAATGATTATTTAATAATTTATAAAAGTTAGTTATGCTAGATACTTTATTAAAGAAATAATTCTTATCTTTTCTTTTTATTATGACTTTATCTTTGCAATCACTTGTAATTAAATAACTAGGATAACTAGTACTCTTTAAATATTGATAAATAGTATCATCACTAGTTTCAAATGAAAAGTTTAAATTACTATACTTTTGTATTTCTACTAGAATTAAATCAATAAATAGATTAGTCTTATCATCTAACCTAGAAATAGTTAAGATAAGTTCTTTTTGATAATTCTTAAATATCTCTAATGTCTCTTTAAGAGTATATAGATTCTGATTAATCTTTTTTATCTCTTTAAAGGTTAAATTAGTAAGAGAAATATCTATTTTACTAGGTAATACGATAACAATATTATCACTAGTAAGAGCAAGTTTAAGTCTAAAGCCAGTAATAAATTTATTAGTTAAAAGAAGATTCTCATTAGCATCTATCATGTCATCAATAATTAATTTCATTAAGCCTCCTTATAATATTTTATGTGTTTTCATCTTCAAAAAGTCCTAAAAATGTGATATAATATCAGGCAGAAGAAGAGGTGGTAGTTGTGGCATTAAATGATGTTAGAGGGATAGGACCAAGGTCTTTAGTCCTTTTGAATAAAATAGGGATTACCACAGTAGATGATTTGGTAACCCATTATCCATTTCGTTATGATATTTTGAAAAGAGGATCACTTACTGATACAGTAGATGGTGATCATATTATTATAGATGGAAGAATAGAAAGCAGTCCAATCTTAGTTAGGTTTAAAGCAGGACTTAATAAAATGAACTTTAGATTAGTTACTTCATCAGGCGTAGTTGGTATATCTATATTTAATAGAGCCTTTCTAAAAAGTCATTTAGCAGTAGGTACTGGTGTTACAGTAATAGGTAAATTTGATAAGAGAAAGAATGTTATTACGGCATCTGATATAAAGTTAGAAACGTTATCTGCGAAGATTAAGATAGAACCAGTTTATCATTTAACTAGTGGTCTTACTAATAAGAATATGTCTACTTATATAAATATGGCTTTACTAGGTAATTATAAAGAAATAACAGATTTTATCCCTTTAGAGTATCAAGAAAAGTATAACTTTGTTAATAAAAGAACCGCTTTAAATATAGTCCATAACCCACCTTCTCTTGAAAAGTTAGAGGAAGCGAAGAATAGACTTAAGTATGAAGAGTTATTTTCTTTTATGTTTAAGATTAACTATTTAAAAATGGAAAATAAGAATAAAAATTCTGGTATAAAAAAAGAAATAGATACTAAAAAAGTAGAAGACTTTATTAAAACCCTTCCTTTTGAGCTTACAACTGATCAGGAAAAAGCAGTTTCTGATATTGTAAAAGACTTAGCTAGTGAAGGAAAGATGAATAGATTATTGCAAGGTGATGTTGGTAGTGGTAAGACAATTGTTTCTTTTCTTGCTATCTATGCTAACTATCTAGCAGGATATCAGAGTGCTTTAATGGCACCTACTGAAATACTTGCTACCCAGCATTATAATAATATGAAAGATATCTTTAAAGATACTGATATAAATATTGCCTTATTAACAGGATCAACTAGCAAGAGGGATAAAGATAAGATTTTAACAAGCCTTGCTAATAATGATATAGATGTTATTATTGGAACTCATTCTTTAATTCAAGAAGAGGTAGAGTATAACAATCTAGGATTAGTTATTACTGATGAGCAACATAGATTTGGTGTTAATCAACGAGCTAATTTAGAAAATAAGGGTAAGAAACCAGATACCTTATATATGAGTGCTACTCCCATACCTAGAACTTATGCTTTAACTATCTTTGGTGATATGGATGTATCTACTATTAAGACAAGACCAAAGGGTAGAAAAAAGATTCATACAGTGCTAAAGAATGAGGCTGAGATGAAAGATGTTTTAGCTATGATGTATGAAGAATTGAAGCAAGATCATCAGATATATGTAATAGCACCTTTGATAGAAGAAAGTGAAAATAGTGATTTAACTAATGTTAATGAACTTAAAGATAAATTAACAGTCGCTTTTGGTAGTAAATATAAGATAAGGCTAGTTCATGGTAAGATGGCTACAGCAGCTAAAGATAAAGTTATGAATGACTTTCTCCTTAATAAGTGTCAAATACTAATTAGTACAACTGTTATTGAAGTAGGAGTAGATGTTCCTAATGCTACTATGATGGTTATATTTGATGCTAATAGATTTGGACTTTCAACTCTTCATCAGTTAAGAGGAAGAGTAGGAAGGAATGATTTACAGTCACATTGTGTTTTAATAAGTAATCAAGATACGGAAAGACTTCATATTATGGAAAAGACTACTGATGGGTTTGAAATAAGTGAAGAAGACTTTAAACTAAGAGGTCATGGTGATTTATTTGGTACTAAACAAAGTGGTGATATGTCTTTTAAAATAGCTAATATAAAGAATGATTATTCTATTCTTTTAAGAGCAAGAGAAGATTCTTATCAGTATTTATTAAAAAAGACAGAAGAAGAAAAACAATTAAAGAAAAAGATTATTGAATCAATTATACATAGTTAAGTGTAAAGAAGTGGAAAGTTTCGGAAATAAAATTGACATCTTAGAGTTTTTTAGTTATTATTAAGTTACATGATAGGTAGCTTTTACTATTTATCATGAAGTATAATCTACTGTTTTTTGTGTAGATATACTTACCGAAACCCCCTGAAGGAGCCTTATGGCTCCGCTTTTTTGTTTTATTACAAACAATTTGGTATATCAATTTATAAAAACGAATTAAAATAATAACACAATAAAATTTTTAAACGATTGTCATACTTTTGTAGGAAAATTATCAGTTTAATGATATAATCTTTATTAGGAAATTTGTTAACAGGAGGGTATTGTATGATAAATAGAAAACCATTTATAAAATGGGCAGGTGGCAAAGAAAAAGAATGGCCAATTATTAGAGAAAATTTACCTAAAGAATTTAATAGATATGTAGAGCCGTTTGTAGGTGGTGGAGCCGTTTATTTAAACATAGATTGCTCAAATTCTGTTATTAATGATAAATCTGATGAATTGATACTTTTATATAAGCTAATAAAAAAAGGTAGTCCTGAATTCTTTAAGTCATTAAATGAGATTAACAAAAATTGGATTTCTCTTCAAGAAATAGTTGAAAAGAATTGCGATGAACTTTTAACTCTTTATTCTAAGTATAAAAACAATAATGATGAATTAGATAGTTTAATAAATAGCTTTATGAAGCTTCATTCAAAAGAATTTGATAAATTACTAAGAAATGAAGTTGATATTAATTTATATAATTTAAAGATTGAATTTAATAAAAATCTTAAATCAAAAATATCTAGAATGTTTAAGATTGAAATTCAAAAAGGTAATATGTCAAACTCTGACATTATGAATAATATTGAAACTGCCTTTAAAAGTGCATATTATATGTATTTTAGATACTTATATAATAATAGAAAAAAGTTAAAACTGAGTGATGAATTCTATTGTGCAGTATTCTATTTTATAAGGGATTATTGTTATGCTGCAATGTTTAGATATAATACAAATGGTGAATTTAATGTTCCATATGGTGGAATCAGTTATAATAGAAAAGATTTTAACAAGAAAATTAAATATTTGTCATCTGAAGATTTGAAAAATTATATGAGTAATACAAAAGTATATTGTTATGATTTTGAAAAATTTTGTGATAAAGTTGAATTGTCAGAAAATGATTTTATGTTTTTAGATCCACCGTATGATACGGAGTTTTCTACATATGCAAAAAATGATTTTGATAGAGACGATCAAATAAGATTAGCTAACTACTTAAAAAAAACTAAAGCAAAGTTTATGCTTGTAATCAAAAATACTGATTTTATTTATTCATTATATAAAGATAGTGGATTTTATATAAGATCATTTGACAAACAGTATTTAGTAAGTTTTATGAATAGAAATGATAAAAAAGTCGAACATTTATTAATTACTAATTATGAAGTATAGGAGGCAAAACATGAGTCAACAAGTACACGAGAATGAATTAATAATTCCAGCATTAAAAATTATTTCAAATAAGCCAGAAATAAGCACAAGTGAATTGAAGGAAGAGTTAGAAAAAGTAATTGATTTATATCCAAAAGATAGAGCTATTCTAGCCAATAGAACTGATAATTATTTTTCTCAAACGGTTCGTAATTTATGTGGAAGTCACTTGTCAACTAATGAATTTGGTAAATGTGTTAAGGTTTCAAAAAAAGATAAAGTTAATTGTTTTACTATTAATGATCATGGTATTAGGCTTCTTAATAATGAAATGAAGGAAGAAATAGAAGAACTAGTTGAGGATCAAAGTTATCAAAAGGAAATAGAAAATGTTCCTGTTTACAATGAAGCTTCTTTAAAAAAAGCAACTAATAGAGAACCAGAACTAATTGAAACATCAATCTCAAGTAGATATAAAACAGATGCTAGAATTGCTAAAACAGTTTTGGCAGAAAAAAATTATAAATGCGAATATGCCCAGCTAATTGGTACAGACCATATTACTTTTACAACCAAAAAAGAAGTTCCATATCAAGAGGGACACCATTTGATTCCAATTAAAGCACAAAAAGATTTTAAGATAAACATTGATAGACCAGAAAATATTGTTTGTTTATGTCCTATATGTCATAGGGCAGTTCATAATGCAAAAAAAGAAGAAAAAATAGAAATATTGAAAAAGTTGTATGATAGTAAAATTGATAATTTAAGGGCTGTTGGTATTGCTATTTCATTTGAAGATCTTTTTAACAAGTATTATTCTTAGAAAAGTACTATTAGTTACTGTTTATTTTATATAAGGAAAGTGATTTGTCAAAGTTATCTAGAGAATATGGCGTAGGAAAAAGCACTATAGAAGGTAGATAAAGAAGTTTAAAACTATCACTACATCAACAGGTGAAAAGACAAACAATGATGAAATTCTAAGACTGCAAAAGAAGAATAAAGAATTGGAACAATAAGTAGAAATATTAAAAAAAGTAGTAGCCATATTCTCAAAGAAATAGATGACAAAGTAAAATTTATTGATAATAATAAAAAACAATACAATGTTAGATTGTTATGTAAGTATTTAAATATTCATCACTAAGTTTATTATCATTGTAAACATAAAACCAATATTTATAAAGAACCAATAAAAAAATAGATGTCAAAATAAAATATGAGTTTGATGCTTCAAAGAAAAAATATGCTTCACCTAAAATAACAAGAAAATTAAGGGAAAAAGGTATAATGGTAAGTCAAAAAAGAGTTTCTAGAAGAATGCAGATTCTAAACTTAATTAAGGAGCATAACAGTTAAGAAATATAATCTTGCAGGTAAGTCTACTACTGATAATACAAAAGATTATTCTAACCTTTTAAATCAATATTTTAATGCTGAAAAGCCAATCAAAAAATGGGTTGGGGACATTACTTATATTTATACCAAAGAAACTGGGTGGACATCCTTAGCAATAGTACTTGATTTATTTGACTTAAAAGTCGTTGGCTGGTCCTATGGCAGAAATATGACTGATGATTTAGTAATAGAAGCATTTAATAAAGTGATGAAAAGCAGAGGACTAGATAAGGATGACTATTTCATTCTAATAGAGGTAGTCAATATACATCTAATAAGTTTGAACATTTATTGGAAGGACTTGGAATAAAACGTTCATATAGTAAAAAGGAATACCCCCTATGATAATGCAAGTATGGGAAGCTTCAATGCCATATTAGAGAAAGAAGAAGTAAATGTTACTAATTATGAAACATTTGAAGAAGCTAAACTAGCAATATTTGAATTTATAGAAAGTTGGTATAATAATCAAAGAATACATAGTTCTTTAGACTATATAATTCCAAATGAAAAATATAATAATTATATAGCTAATTTAGCAGCAGCATAGTATTTAATCTTTATGCCGAGAAAACTATTGACTGGTAATAATTTTATTTATACCTTAACAAGGAGTTTGATAATTGATTTTTCATTATTTGAAAAATCAATCAGATAAACGACTATAAAAAAGATAAATAAAATTATTCAGTCAATAGGCAAATTGGAATAAATTTAAATACGATAAAAATAGGTCGTTCGAAAAAAAAGTGCCTAAAAACTTGACATAGATCCATCTTGTTTTTTTCTTTAACAGCTTCTTAATTTCTTTATTTATGTGTAATTTCACATAATTTAATGTTATAATATATCTTACTTTTGAGGTGGAAAACTATGCAAAGCAATATTACACAAATAGATCTTAAAAAAATTAAATCGTATAAAACTAAAAAATTGATTAATACTTTAAAAAAATTAACAGATGAACAAATAAATACAATAATAGATTCGAGTATAATTGAATTTATTTCAAATTTAGATAGTAATACCATCAATTCTATTTTTAGAAATTCAGGTTTCACTATGCAAAATAAATTATGGACTAATGATAAAATTCAAAAAATATTAATTTTAGGAACCTTAAGTTTAAATAACTTTGTTTGTACTGAACAGACGATAAAAAATCTTGAAAATTTGAACAAAGATATAAAATCACAAACTATAAAGAAACAAATATATAGTAATAAATATTTTCTATATATTGTCATGAATGAAAATAAAATTGAAGACAAATTTTTCCATTCATATGATTTAAAAAAAGTCTTTGATGAGGTAGTAAAAAGTAAAAAATTTAACTTATTGCCTACTGACAGACAGTTAAAAATAATAGAAAAATTAAATTTTTATACTAGGGAGGTGCTTCTTCCTACTGATTTTAGAGAAAGATATAACAATATAGAAGGAGTCCTATTTGGTTCTGATAAAGATAGAATTAATAGCAGTATAATGAAACAATTAAATTCAGAAGAACTATTTTTTCTTAATTATATTAATGATAGTATTGATAATAATGATATAAAAGAATATATATAAGATAATATAGTTAAGAATGGTAAATCGTTTGAAGAACTCTTTGCTGAAATAAAAGCTAGAGACGAATTAATAAGAGAAAAAATAGAAAATCAATTTAGACATCCAAACTTTCATAGACAAGTTAATCTAGAAAAAGGAATATATGACATCTTATTAAATGAAAATCAGGAAGAGACAATTAAAGATAAATTTTTAAAATATTTAATTGATTGTATATTAAAAAATAGTTCTGTTAATCAAGAGATGATGTATAACACATTAAAAAGAAATTTAAATAATGGTTTAATAAGTTACAGAGATATAAATTATTTAACTAATAATTATGATGAAATAACAAAAGATTTAAAATTAATGTTTTATTTAAAATTTAATATTGCACTTCCTAACGCTAGATATCTTCATGGCATGACTCTAGAACAATTATCTAAAGTAAATGTTAAACATATTAATAAATTATCTAAATTTTTAGAGGATAAGACTCAAGATGAATTGTCTACAATATATGGATTATGTATCAAAATGTACTTTATCTTTGGATATGAAAGAAGCATAGAAATAGTAAGTGGTAAATATGGACAATATAACAAAATGTTTTTAGATAATGTTGCTAAGACTGATATAACAAGAGTTGAAATGAAAGCTGAAGGAAGTAAATTCTTACCTATTATAGATAAAAGATTTATTAACTTTATGTTTGAAACACCAAATAATAATCATTTTATAAATATGCTTAATGATAAGAATTCTGAATTATATAAAACATGGTACTACTTGTATAACAACTATGATGAAATATTAGAAAAATGTCATAATAAAATTACATTAAAGAAAGTAAATGCAATATTAGAAACAGAAAAATATGATGTAGATAGAAAAATAATAACTCCAGATAATTACTTATTAAATAATAATAGTTTTTTAGAGAATATTATTTTAGGAAATAAAACACACAATAGTAATAATGAAATATTAAAAAAAATCGTTGAAATATATTCACAAATGAAAAAAAGAGTCGAATCTAGTATCCCTTATGTAAAAGGAACTTCTACAAGAGGTTATACTTATGAAATTATGAAATTAGATGACCCACAAATATTTGAGCTAGGATATAAAGCTAATTGTTGTATTAGGACACTTGATATAGCACATAATCATTTGTTACATGCAGCACTTTGTAGAAATGGTAGAATATTGATAATATATGATAAATCAGGTGATATTGCTGCTTTTTGTCCGTTGAAAAGAAATGGAAATGTATTAATAGCTAATAGTATTGAGTGTGTAGATAAAGAAATAGAAGTGAGTGGTCACTTAATATCTACTGCATTTAAAGAAGGAATAGAAAAGATAGTAGAAGTTACTAAACAAAGTAATGAACCAATTAATTTAGCATGTATTGGTAGTGATTCATACTTAAAGCCAAGTACAACTCCTTTTCCAAAAGATTATCCAACTCCTACTATATTTGAAAAGGATGATGAAGTGTATAAAGATACAGATATCTATCACAGAACTTTAGATATTGTATATAAAGATAATAATTTTGACCTTAGAACTATTAAGTCAAAAAATCCAGATGTTTCATATATGGATCCTAGGGATGAAATAAAATTTGTTGATTTTTTTATAGATGGATATAATAACAATAATGAAAATGTAATTAATATAATAAACTCTATAAATTACTCAATTAATCCTACAGATTATATACCAATAAGTAAATATTCTATAAAAAACGTTTATTATGCTAAGGATTGGTATATAGCTCAAACATATCAAGAAAGAATTGGCGAATGTTTAAAAAATGATTATAGAGCAATAGAAGAGTTTAATAGTTATATGACATTGTTAAAGAAAGAGGAACAACCAAAAGTATTAGAAAAAAAATTACAGAAAAACACTAGTGCTATAAATTAGATGTGTTTTTTAGCTAAACAATATCATTTAATAGTTTAAACGTAATTACAATAATGGATTTAGTAGTCATCAATTTGAAAATTTACTGTATCATTATGAATTATCATATTTACTAATTGTTAGTACTGACAATTGATAACATTTTTGATACAATAATTGATATGAAACTTAACTAGGAGGCAAAAACATGATAAAAGGAAAACCATTTGTAAAGTGGGCTGGTGGTAAAAGACAAGTAATTGATAAACTAAAACTATATGCCCCTGATGAATATAATACATACTATGAGCCATTTGTTGGTGGAGGAGCTTTATTATTTGAATTATCACCAAGAAAAGCAGTGATAAATGATTATAATGAAGAATTAATGAATATCTTTAAATGTATAAAAGATGAAACAAAGTTTACTAAGATGTGTAATGAATTAAATCATCATGAGACAAATCATAGTGAAGATTATTATTATGAGATACGAAATAAAGATAGGGATAAAGCTAAATTTAAACGAATGGCTGATTATAAAAGAGCAGCTAGAACAATTTATCTAAATAAAGCTTGTTTCAACGGTTTATATAGAGTTAATAGTAAGAATGAATTTAACGTACCATTTGGTAAAAAAATAAAAGTAAATACTTATGAAGGACAGAATCTTGGTATTATTCATTCATATTTAAACTTTAATGACATAACCATATTAAATACAGATTTTGAAGAAGCGGTTAAAACTGCTAAGAAGAATGACTTCATCTATTTTGATCCACCATATGATTCGGAAAAACAAATATTTACTAGTTATACAGAAAATGGCTTTGGTAAAGATGAACAAATTAGACTTGCTAAAGTATATAAAGAACTAGCTGATAGAGGATGTTATGTAATGCTATCTAATTATAATACACCTCTAATAAAAGATTTATATAAAGACTACAATATCCATATAATAGAAGCTAAAAGAAATATTAATGCTAATGGAAAGAAAAGGGGAAAAGTAGAAGAAGTAATAATAACTAATTATGAAAATAAAAAGTTATTTGATGAAACAAACTAGGTCATTAATATGATCTTTTTCTTTTTGTTTTACTATTGACATAAATACCCCCACCCCCTATAATTGGGTAGTAAAGATGGAATAGAGATATCCATAAGACGTGGAGAGTAGTATCAAAGTAAAATATATAAAAAGAACCTTATTATTCGTAGACTTAATATTATATAAGAAATAGATAATAAAAATTGAAAGGAAAAGCTAATTATGAAAGTAATTTTAAGTATTGAAGGAATGAGTTGTAGTGCTTGTTCATCGGCATTAGAAAAGTATCTAAATAAACAAAAAGGAGTAGTAGATGCTTCAGTTAACCTTGTCTTAGCAACAGCTACTATTATGTATGATGAGACACTATCTTTAAACGATTTAGAAAGATTTATTGAAGAAGCAGGTTATAAAAGTTTGGGTATCTATTCAGAAGAAAAGATCTTTAAGAAAGAGAAACTTAATAAAAGATTATTTGCTTTTTATACTATCCTTTCTATTTTAATACTTTATATTTCTATGTCACACATGGTAGGTCTTCCTGCTATACCACTACTTAATATGGAAAAGTATCCCGTTAACTATGCTATTACTTTACTAATACTATCTCTTCCTTATCTTTACTATGGAAAAGATATTCTAAAAAGTGGTTATTTAAATCTTATTCATAAATCTCCTAATATGGATACTTTAGTGTCTATTGGTGTTTTAGCAAGTCTTATTTATAGTATCTTTAATACCATTATGATAATAAAAGGACAAACAAGTTATGTAGAAAGTCTTTACTATGAATCATTTTGTATTGTTATCTACTTTGTCAAACTAGGAAGATTTATTGATACTAAAAGTAAATCTAAAACTAAGGAAGCTATTAAAGAACTAGTGCAAGTAACTCCAACTAAAGCTTTACTAAAAACTAGGGAAGGGGAAAAAGAAATTAGTATTGATGAAGTTAAAAAACATGATACTTTAATTTGTAAACCAGGTGAGAAAATAGCAGTCGATGGTAATATTATCAGTGGAAGCGCTTACTTTGATGAAGCTTTTATAACTGGAGAGAGTAAACTAATCAAGAAAAAAATAGGTGATAAAGTAATAGCAGGTAGTATTAATACTAATGGTTATATAACTTATGAAGTGATTAATATAGGTAAAGATTCAACTATCTCCGAAATAGTAAGACTAGTAGTAGAAGCTACTAATACTAAACCAGCTATTGCTAAAGTAGCAGATAAAGTAAGTTCTATCTTTGTACCAAGTATTCTGCTTATCGCTTTTCTAACCTTAATTTTTAATCTATTAACAAATAATTTAGATATAGCTTTAACTAGATTTGTAACTGTTTTAGTAGTAGCTTGTCCTTGTTCTCTTGGTCTTGCCACCCCTTTAGCTGTTATTGTTAGTGAAGGATTCTGTGCTAAGAAAGGTTTATTAATAAAAAATAGTGAATCATTAGAAGTACTTAATAGTATTGATACTATTGTCTTTGATAAAACAGGTACTCTAACTTATGGTAATTTACAAGTATCAACTATTTATAATTATAGTGATTATCCTGATAAGAAAATATTAGAATTAGTAACAAGTTTAGAGAATAAATCGACTCATCCTATTGCTAAAGCCTTTAAGGGTAAATCAAATCTTGCTGTAACTAAATTTAATAATATAGCAGGACTAGGAGTAAGTGGTACTATTAATGATAAGAAATACTATCTAGGAAATGATAAATTAGTAGACCAATTAATGATTTATGATATTCATTCACTAGACTTTAATAGACTAGTAAGAGAGGGTAATAGTGTTATTTATGTGGTAGAAGAAAGAAAAGTAATCGCTTTAATAGGAGTTAAAGATACTTTAAGGAGTAATGCTAGAGAAGTTATTAAAAAGTTAAAGAAAAGCAATAAAAAAGTCTTAATGTTAACTGGTGATAATAAAGAAACAGCTAATATTATTAGTAAAGATTTAGCACTTGATGAAGTAAAAGCATCACTTCTTCCTAAAGAGAAAACAAGTGTTATAAAAGAATTATTAAAAGAAAATAGAAAAGTAATGATGGTAGGAGATGGGATAAATGATGCCCCAAGTCTTGCTACTGCTACTATTGGTGTAGCAATTGCAAGTGGTACTGATATAGCTAACAATTCGAGTGATATTATCTTAATGAATGATAACTTAGAAAGTATTCTTAATCTATTTATCATAAGTAAGAAAACTATTAGAAATATAAAACAAAATCTTTTCTTCTCCTTCTTTTATAATATCTTAATGATACCAATTGCTATAGGACTATTTGCTAAATTTAATATTATAATGAATCCGATGATTGCTTCTTTTGCTATGACTTTAAGTAGTCTAACGGTTGTAATTAATGCTCTAAGACTTAGAAAAATAAAATTAGAAGGGAAATAATAAATGTTTAATAAGAAGATTAAAACTATAATTAAAGTAGAAGGAATGAGTTGTAACCATTGTGCTGATAAAGTAACTAAAGCTCTAGAAAGTTTAGATGATATAAGAAAAGTAAAAGTAAATCTTAAGAATAATAGTGTTACTGTTTTAAGTATTAAAGAATTAAATATCAAAGTAGTAGAAAGTACTATCAACTCTTTAGGATATAAATATGAAGGAGTAAGTAATGCGGAAAATTAGTTATCTTATTCTTATCTTAATCCTAGTTTTAACTGTTAATGGTTGTAGTACTAAAACTAAGGAAGTAAAGAAACAATTAGAAAATAAATATCTAACAGTAAAAGCTAATGAAGATAATAATATTATTCTAGATACTAGTAAAATAACAAGTACAGCTACCTTTGTAAATTATGACGATGATGGTATTATCATTCAGTTTATCTTAGTAAGAGGAACAGATAATAAAGTAAGAATAGCACTTAATACTTGTCAGGTTTGTAACCCATCGCCTAAAGCTTACTTCATCCAAGAAGGTGAATACTTAGTATGCCAAAACTGTGGTACTAAGTTCCATATAAATAAGATTGGAATAGAAAAAGGAGGTTGCAATCCAACTCCAGTAGAAGAAAAACAAGAAGAAGATAATAAAATTATTATTAATAAAGATTATGTAGATACTTTTAAATCTAAGTTTAAAAATCTTAAAGAAAAAACTAAATAGAAAGGTGTAAAACTATGAATGAAATAAAATGTCCTAATTGTGGAACCATTTTTAAAATTGATGAACAACAATATGACTCTATTGTAAAACAAGTAAGAGATAGTGAATTTAAAAATGAGATAGCAACAAGACAAGAACAATATGAAAAAGATAAGAACCAAGCAATAAAGCTAGCTGAGAATGAACTTGAAAAGAAATTAAGTACGATGCTAAAAGAAAAAGATTTAGAGATAACAAAACTAAATGAGGAATTAAAGAGTAAAAAACAACTAGAAGATAGTTTGGTTGAAAATACTAAGATTAAAACAGCTAATGAATATAAAGAAGAAATAGCAAAGTTAAATATTAAGATTAAAGAACTAAAAAATGAAAAAGATAAGAATATTTCTAGTTTGAAAAGTCAGTTAGAATTAGATAGTAAAGAGTATGCCTTAAAAGAAAAAAATATCAAAGATGTGTATGAAAATAAACTAAAAGATAAAGATGAGATGATTGCTTACTATAAAGATATGAAAGCAAGACAATCAACTAAGATGATAGGAGAGAGTCTAGAAGTACATTGTAATAATGAGTTTAATACCTTAAGACCATTATTTCCTAATGCTTACTTTGAAAAAGATAATGATGCAAGAACCGGTTCTAAAGGTGACTTTATCTTTAGAGACTATGATGATGAGAAAACAGAGATTGTATCTATCATGTTTGAGATGAAAAATGAAGCAGATATGACAGCTACTAAACATAAGAATGAAGACTTCTTTAAAGAACTAGATAAAGATAGAAAAGAGAAAAAATGTGAATATGCTGTACTTGTCTCCTTACTTGAAATTGATAATGACTATTATAATATGGGCATAGTAGATGTTTCTTATCGTTATCCTAAGATGTATGTTATTAGACCACAGTTTTTTATTCCTTTAATAACCTTAATTAGAGGAGCAGCTCTTAATGCTTTAGAATATAAAAAGGAAATGCTTGTTTTACAAAATCAAAATATTGATATATCTAACTTTGAAGAGAATATGAATGCCTTTAAGAGTGGTTTTGCTAAAAACTATCGCATAGCATCCGAAAAGTTTAGTAAAGCAATAGAAGAAATAGATAAAACAATTGATCATTTACAAAGGACAAAAGATGCCCTAATCTCTAGTGATAGAAACTTAAGACTTGCTAATAATAAAGCAGAAGAGTTAACTATAAAAAGATTAACAAGAAATAGTGAAACAATGGCTAAACTCTTTGCAGAAGAACAGAATAAAAAAGATGAAGAAAACAATGTTGACAGTGAAAATTAATCTACTTATAATAAGATAGACTTAAACAAAGGGGTGATATACTTGATTTATTTAGATAATGTAGCCGCTAGTTTTGTAGAAGATGAAGTATTAGATGTCTTTTATAATACAACTAAAAAGTATTATGCCAATCCAAATTCATCTCATAAACTAGGAAGAGAAGAAAATAAAATGATAAGTGATAGTACTTTAAGAATTGCTAATATGCTTAAAGTGTTAAAAGATGAGATTATTTATACCTCAGGTGCAACTGAATCTAATAACTTAGCAATTAAAGGACTATGTCTTAGTTACAAAAATTATGGTAAGCATATCTTGATTAGTAGTTTAGAACATAATTCTATTACTAGTTCAGTAGTTAGTTTAGAACGTCTTGGTTTTGAAGTTGAAGTTATTCCTGTAACTGATAAAGGTATAGTAGATATAGAATCTTTAAAGAATATGCTAAGAGATGATACTATTTTAGTAAGTGTTACCTCAGTAGATAGTGAACTAGCTCTTAGACAACCGATAGAAGAAATAGCAACTATTTTAAAAGATTATCCTAACTGTCACTTTCATACTGATGCTACTCAGTCTATTGGAAAGGTAGCAATCGATTATAGTAATGTAGACCTTATCACTATAAATCCTCATAAGTTTCATGGCTTAGATAACTTTGGTATCTTAGTAAAAAAGAAAAATGTTAGACTAACTCCATTAATAGAAGGTGGTAAATCTACAACCATTTATCGAGCAGGAACTCCATCACTTGCCAATGTTTTAGCCTTAGAAAAAGCTTTAGAAATAGCACTTACTAATCAAGAAACAAGATATAACTATCTAAAAGAATTAGGTGATATGATTAAATCACATCTAAGTGAAAATAAAAATGTTTCTATCAACAGTAGAGAAAACTCATTACCATCTATCATCAACTTTAGTCTTATAGGAGAAAAAGCTCTTACTATCTTAGATAAGTTTGAAGAACATAATATCATTCTTTCTGCTAAAACTTCATGTTGTCCCATCACAACCCCATCTAAACTAGTATATGCCTTAACTAAAGATAAACAAAAAGCATCATCATCAATTAGAGTAAGTTTATCATATAAAACTACTAAAGAAGAAGTAGAAGAATTTTTGAAAGTATTTGATTTAATATATAAGGAGATTTATCATGGAGAAGTATAAAGAAATAGAGCGAAGTATTATAAAGAAATATCGTAAAGATATATTTTCTAAATTTATAAAAGCAGTTAGTGAATATGAATTAATCAAAGAAAATGATAATGTAATGGTTTGTATATCAGGTGGAAAAGATTCATTCCTACTAGCTAAGTGTATACAAGAATTAATTCGTCATGGTAAAGTTAAGTTTACCGCTAGATATGTAGTAATGGATCCAGGTTATAACGAATATAATCGAGCTATGATAGAAGACAATGCTAAAATACTAAATATTCCTATTGAGATATTTGAAAGTGATATCTTTGATGTAGTAAGTCAAATAGATTCTAGTCCTTGTTATATGTGTGCTAGAATGCGAAGAGGTTTCTTATATAGTAAAGCAAAAGAGCTAGGATGTAATAAAATAGCTCTAGGTCATCACTTTGATGATGTAATTGAAACAACTCTTTTATCAATGCTATATGGTTCGGAAATAAAGACTATGATGCCTAAACTTCATAGTGATAACTTTGAAGGTATTGAACTTATTAGACCATTATATTTAGTCAAAGAAGAGTCAATCATCTCTTGGCGTAATACTAATGAATTAACATTTATCAATTGTGCTTGCCGTTTCACAGAAGGATGTTCCTTAATAAATGATGGAACTAGTAAACGAAAAGAGATGAAAGAACTAATTAAGAATCTAAGAAAGATTAATAAAAATGCTGACTATAACATCTTCAAGAGCCTAGATAATGTAAATTTAGATTGTGTTTTAGGAACAAAGACTAATGGGGTATATAAAAGTTTCTTAGAAGATTATGATAAGAAAGATAAAAATAAATAAATCTTTCTTTTTTAATATTTATTTAAGAAAAGTTTACTATCATAGATATATCGAAAGGAATATTAAATAAAAATAATTAGCACTCTATATTGACAATTGCTAATTCTAGTGATATTCTACTAATTGTTAGGAAGAACTAACGAGGAGGAGATTATTATATATGAAAAAACAATTTAAAGCAGAATCAAAAAAACTATTAGATATGATGATTCATTCCATCTATACAAATCAAGAAATATTTTTAAGAGAGTTAATCTCTAATGCTAGTGATGCACTTGATAAATTATATTATAAGTCACTAACAGATACAAAGATTAAAATAAAAAAAGAAGACTTAGAGATTAGATTAATACCAGATAAAGAAAATAGAACTTTAACTATTAAAGATAATGGTATTGGTATGACTTGCGAAGAATTAGAAAATAACTTAGGTACAATTGCTAAGAGTGGTTCTGAACTATTCAAAGAAAATATGAAAGATGAGAAAAACTTATCAATAATTGGACAGTTCGGAGTAGGATTTTATTCAGCCTTTATGGTAAGTGATAAAGTAGTAGTAAATAGTAAACCATTAGATAGTGATAGTGAAGCTAATACTTGGGAAAGTGAAGGAGCTAGTGGTTATACTATTAGTAAGTCAGATAAAAAAGATACTGGTACTGAGATTACTTTATACTTAAAAGAAGATACAGAAGATAATAAATATAGTGATTTCTTAGAAACATATACACTTGAAAGATTAATTAAAAAGTACTCTGACTATATACCATACCCAGTTAAGATGATGGTAGAAGAAACTAAGAAAGATAAAGACGATAAGGAAGAGACAGTAAGTACTGATAAGACATTAAACAGTATGACACCTATTTGGAAAAAGCCAAAGAGTGAAGTAACTGATGAAGAGTATCAAGACTTTTATACTGATAAGTTCTATGATTATGAAAAACCATTAAAAGTAATTCGTAGTGAAGTAGAAGGAAGAACTAGTTATCAAACTTTATTATTTATCCCTTCTCATGCTCCATATAATTACTATTCAAAAGACTATGAAAAAGGACTACAACTATATTCTAAAGGAGTTCTAATCATGGATAAGTGTAGCGACTTATTACCAGACTACTTTAGTTTCGTTAAAGGATTAGTTGATAGTGAAGATATATCATTAAATATCTCAAGAGAAACTTTACAAGAAAATTATCAAATTCAAGCTATAGAAAAGAGTCTAGAATCAAAAATCAAAAAAGAATTAGAGACTATGCTTACAAAAGATAGAGAAAACTATGAGAAATTCTATAAAGATTTTGGTATGCAATTAAAGTATGGAATTTATTCTACTTATGGTATGAAAAAAGATTTACTACAAGACTTATTACTATTTAATTCATCAAATGATAAGAAATATACAACCTTAAAAGAATACGTTAGTAGAATGAAAAGTGATCAGAAAAACATTTATTATGCTTGCTCTGAAAGCTTAGAAAAATGTGAGATGCTTCCACAAGTAGATGCTGTTAAAGAAAAAGGCTATGAAGTATTATACTTAACCGAATACTTAGATGAGTTTACTATTAAAACATTAAGTATGTATGATGATAAAACTTTTATGAATGTAGCAGATGAAAAACTTGATCTTTCTACTGAAGAGGAAAAGAAAGAACTAGAAGAAGCTAATACTTCTTATAAAGATATGTTAGGAAAGATGAAAGAGACTCTAACAGATTCTGTAGTAGATGTAACTTTTACTAATCATTTAAAAAATCACCCAGTATGTTTAAAGACTAAAGGTGAAGTATCAACAGAGATGGAGAAAGTATTACAATCTATGCCAAATAATCAAAATGTTAAAGCAGAAACAGTAATGGAGATTAATATGAATCATCCAATTACTAAGAAAATGGAAGAGTTATATAACAATAAAGACTTTGATACTTTAGATAAATATAGTAAAGTACTATATCAAGAAGCAAGACTAATTGAAGGTCTATCAGTAGATAATCCTACTGAGTTAAGTAATCTAATTTGTGACTTATTAGCAAAGTAAGGGAAAATTTCTCTTACTTTTCTTCATTTTTCGACAAAATTCGACAAATAAAATACATATAATTATAGCAAAGGAGAAGAAGAAATATGTCATATCTTGAAATTATTTTAAACAATTGTATCTATCTTTTATGTCCTATTTCCCTATATCTTATCTATATAACATATCGTAAGAATATCCAGCAGGAAGAGAATACTTTAGCTTTTGAAATAGCTCTTACTTCATCCCTATATTTTATCCTTCGTTATGGACTGCCTTTGCATCATAATTACCCAACGATGCTTTTTGATGTTCCTTTATTATTAGCATTTTCTAAAAAGAAAACAGAGCTTAGTGTCTTTATATCAGTTGTTCTAATTTATTATCAAACATTATTTTTACATATTGTACCTGGATTATTAATTATAGAATATATTATTTATTTTATTGGATATCTTTGTCTTACTAAAAGTAAATTCTCTCTTGTTAATCTAATTCATGGTTTTATTATTATTAATAGTTTCTTTCTAACGATAAAAGTCTTTTGGTTTATCGCTCCTAATAGAAACTATTATGATAATATTACTTATCTAGTATTCCTTATATTGGTTATTTATGTAGCAAGTTTTATTATTCTTTACTTTTTAAATAAAGGTGAAAAAATTGTCGATTTTAATAATAGTCTTTATGCAATAGAAAAAGAAAAAGAGTTAAGAGCATCATTATTTAAAGTAACACATGAGATTAAAAATCCAATCGCTGTATGTAAAGGTTATCTTGATATGTTAGATCCAAATGATCAAAAGAAATGTATTAAGTATATTCCCATTATTAAAGGGGAAATTAATAGAACCCTAGTCTTGATGGATGATTTTCTAGATTATACTAAGATTAAAATAGAAAAAGAAGAACTTGATTTAGTAATGCTTTTAGAAGAATTAGATTCTGCTTTAAAACCATTATTTCATGAGAGAAAGATAGCAACTAATTATAATATACCTTATGAAGAGCTTTATATGGAAGCAGACTATAACCGCTTAAAACAAGTTCTTATAAATATATTTAAAAATGCCGTTGAAGCAAAAGATGGTAGTAAAGAAAAAAGCATGATTGAAGTTGTTGTAAAAGACTTAGGAAAAGATGTATCTATCAAAATAAAAGATAATGGTATAGGTATGACTAGAGAAGAACTAGATAAAGTTGGGCAAATGTTTTTTACAACAAAGAAGAAAGGAACAGGTCTAGGTACTTGTCTATCAAAAGAGATAATTAAACTACATGATGGTAATATTACTTATAGCTCTAAGAAAAATGAATGGACTGAGGTAAATATTACTTTACCAAAAGGAGAAGTTATGTCATAATAATAAGGGTGTTATTATGGTAGAAGAAATTAAAAAAGATTTAGAATCATTACTTAGTGAATATCGTTACAATCACTGTTTAAGAGTAGGGGAAACTGCTAAAGATTTGGCTAAACATTATAACCTAAACGAAGAAGAAGCCTATCTTGCTGGACTTACACATGATATAGCAAAAGAATTCACTATGGAAGAGAATGAACAGTTTATAAAAGAACATAACTTAGATGAGAATCTATTAGATTCTAAGAATAAAAAATTTATTCATGGTATAGTAGGAGCCGTACTAGTTAGAGAAAAATATCATTTTAATAAAGATATGGTTAATGCTATTTACTATCATGCAACAGGTAGACCTAATATGAGTGACTTAGAAAAAATTGTCTATCTAGCAGATAAGATAGAACCAGGAAAGAACTATCAAGGTATTGAAGAAGAAAGACGCCTTGCTTATCAAGATTTAGATAAAGCAGTTATATTATGCTTAGAAACTAAAATTAAAAAACTAACTAGTGAAGGAAAGCCTATTCATCAAGATACTATTAAAACCTTGAATTATTTCAAAGAAAAATCAATTTAATTTTGATTTTTTTCTTTCTTAATTAAAGTTTTATGGTACAATTATTATAACAATAAGAGTAGAGGGTGATTATATGTTAGGTGATATTAAAGAAATAGTTGATAATAATGTCTTTGTTAATTTAGCTATTGATCTTGCCAAACAAACAAACTTAGTTGATTTACATGTAATATTTGAAGATGGAAATGATAAAGTAGTAGGACAAATAGTTAGTACTACAAAAACAGATTTAAAAGCAAATATCGTAGGAGAAATAAAAAACAATAGCTTTATTCCAGGAGTTAGTAGTAAACCATCTTTTAGATCTAGTGTTAGAATAGTTAATATGGAAGAGTTAGCACTTATTTTAGGAAAACAAACACCAGATAAGGGAGAAGTGCTTTTTGGATATTCAACCATATATCAAAACTATCCAATTCATGTTAATATTAATTCCTTCTTTAGTAACCATTTTGCTATTTTAGGTAATAGTGGAGCTGGTAAGAGTTTTACTGTAAGTAGAATTTTTCAAAATATCTTTGCTAGTCAAACAGCTAGTCCTGTAGGGGCTCATGTCGTTATGTTTGATGCATATGGTGAGTATACAAGAGCTTTAAAAGATATAGATAAAGTTAATCCTAATATGCATTATAAAACTTATACTACTAATACAACAGTTAGTGATGCTAGTGGTGGTATTATAAACATACCATTATGGTTACTTGGAGTAGATGATATAGCTTTACTTTTAGATGTTACATCTACTAACCAATTACCAATTATTGAGAAAGCTTTAACCTTAGTTCCTATCTTAACAGGGGAAAATGAGATGGTTCTAAAGTATAAGAACGATATAATAGCAAGAGCTGTTGAAGATATCCTTTTAAGTGGATCCCAGTCTACTAAGATAAGAGACCAAGTAACTGCTGTTCTTACTAAGTTTCATACTAAAGACTTATCACTTGAAAGTCTAATAGTACAACCAGGATATACCAGAACCCTAAAACAATGTCTTTATATCGATAAAATGGGAAAATTAGTAGAGATGGAATTAGTAGTAAACTTTGTAAAACAGTTTATTTTAGAGGATAGAGAAATAGCCCCACAAACAGATAAATTTATCGCTTATACGCTAAAAGATTTAGAAACTGCTATGGATTTTGCTCTAATTAGTGAAGGAGTATTAAAAAGTGATAAAGTTTATGACTATGCTAATGTCTTAAGTGTTAGACTTCATAGTTTAGTAAATAGTCCTAATCATGTATTCTTTGATTCAACCGCTTATATAGATAGAGCAACTTATATAAATGATTTATTTACGGATGTAAATGGTAATCACTGTCAAATAGTAAACTTTAATATTAGTTATATAGATGATAGACTTGCTAAAGTAATTACTAAAATTTTATCTAAGTTAGTCTTTGATTATACTGTTGAAAATCCTAATCGTGGTAGTATGCCTTTCCATATTATTATAGAAGAAGCTCATAGATATGTCCAAAAGGATACCGATACAGAAATACTTGGTTATAACATCTTTGATAGAATTACTAAAGAGGGTAGAAAGTATGGAGCCTTACTAGGACTTATTACTCAAAGACCAAGTGAACTTTCTGATACTGCTATTTCTCAGTGTTCTAACTTTATTGTTCTAAGAACACTTCATCCTAAAGATTTACATTATATAAAAGAAATGGTTCCTAATGTATCAGCAGAAATAGTAGAAGAACTTAAAAATTTAAAACCAGGTAACTGTATTGCCTTTGGTAATGCTTTTAAAGTACCAATTAGTATGTATTTTCAAAAAGCAAATCCTGAACCATTATCTAATAATGTTGATGTTAGTAGTGTTTGGTATCAAGATGGAAATATGATGTAAGAGAAGATGAAACCACATAAGGCTCCAAGAAAATGACTTCCATGAGAGACAGAGTCTTTAGCACCTAATAATCTAATCTCATCAATCACATAGAAAAGTACAATAAGAATAAAAGTTAGAGGTACCTTGTTAGTAGAAAAATTAACAAAAGATGATAGAACTATTAACATAAAAGTAATACCACTAGCACCTAAGATTTTATTTCTTGTAAAAATAGAGTTAAAAAGACCAATTACCATAGCAGTTATTAAAATCATTATTAAAAGATTAAGACTACCATACTTTTCTTCTATCATCGGACCAATAAGTAAGATATAAAGAAAATTATGGGTAAAGTGACTCCAGTTAGCATGACCAAAGATATGAGTAACTAGTCTTAAATAAGTAAGTGGATTTAGTAAACTACTGCGGTAAGTTGAAAAAAATAAATCATTACTTTTTCCTTTAGTTAATATATTTAAAATAAGAGATATTAAAGAAATAAAGAAGAAAGATAAAATAATTAAAGAGTTATATTCTAAATAGTTAAAGATATTCATTTTAGGCCACCTTTCTAGACCAATTATACAATAAAAGTGTCTAGCTAAGCTAGTGGTTTAAAAAAGTCTTTTCCTTTTTAGAAAAATATGTTATTATAGATAGTAGTTAGGTAGGAGGTTAAGCATATGGCTTTCAACGATAAATTAAAAAAATTAATGGGACAGGATGATACAGCAACAAATGAAGATATAAAAGAGGAGGAGTATTACAAAGTGTCAAGAGAAGAATATGAAGATGAAAACGGGGTAGCTGGTAGCAAGATGATGTTACTTGAACCACGTGCTTATTCAGAATCACAACAAATAGCAGATCATTTAAAAGATAGAAATGCAGTAGTAGTTAACTTGAAAAGAGTAACACCAGATCAAGGTAAAAGAATAGTAGATTTCTTATCAGGTACTCTTTATGCTATTGGTGGTGACTTACAAAAATTAGGTGGAGGAATTTTCCTTTGTACACCAAACAACGTAAATGTTGAAGGTAAGATTACTGATGACGTGCCAGCTAAAACAAGTGGTAAAAAGTCTAAACAAGAAGAAGACGATGAGTTTGACTGGTAATAACTAACCCGAAAGGGGGATATGTGATGGATAAGTTTCATTATGAAGCTAATGGTTATAATAGAAGTGAAGTAAATGCTTTTATTGAAAGAGTAATTAGGGAAACTGAGGGTATTATTAATAAATGTCAAGAACAAAAGAATGAGATTAAAGATTTAAAAGATAAACTAGAAAGCTATAAAATTTTAGAAGATAGTATTAATAAATCTATTGTTAATGCAGAAAAAACTAGTGATAATATAAAACGTCTTGCTAGAGAAGAAGCTAATGTAATAGTTAGTGATGCTAAAAATAATGCTTCTAGAATAGTTAATGATGCTCTAATTAGGTCAGAAAGAATTGAACAGCAAGCTGATGTCTTAGAAAGAAATATTAAAATATTTAAAAGAAAGTTAAAGATTATTGTTGAACAACAATTAGCAGTAGTAGAAGAAATAGAAGTGTTGGACTTAGACGAATCTTAAGTCTATTTTTTGCTAGGAGGGAATTTTTTTGGAAGAATTAACGGAAAGTTATGAAGAATTATTACTTAAATATAATGCTGCTTTAAAAACGCTTGAG
The DNA here is from genome assembly GCA_934177545.1 of uncultured Bacilli bacterium. Taxonomy (GTDB): domain Bacteria; phylum Bacillota_I; class Bacilli_A; order RF39; family UBA660; genus Onthousia. The sequence continues at coordinate 11,840 of CAKPPI010000004.1, read as the reverse complement.
ACGCAAATTGCTATTTTATTACAAGACTTTGAGTTTAAAAATCATTATAATCCAGTAGAGCATGTTAAGAGTAGAATTAAGAGCTATGACAGTATTGTAAATAAACTAAGAAGTAGAGATTATGAAGTGAATGTTACCAATATTGAAGATCATATTCATGATGCGGTAGGAATTAGAATTGTATGTTCTTTTTTATCAGATGTTTATGCAATAGTAAAATTACTAGAAGACAGTGATCAAATAACTGTTCATACTAAAAAAGATTATATTTCAAATCCTAAAGATAGTGGCTATTCTAGTTATCATTTGCTTGTCTATGTTCCTGTTTATTTAATTGATGGAGTAGAGATGGTAGAAGCAGAAATTCAAATTAGAACTGTTGCTATGGACTTTTGGGCTAGCTTAGATCATAAGATAAGATATAAATTTAAAGGTGATATTCCTAAGGAAATTCAAGATAATATGTATAAGTGTGCACTTGATATAAATAATCTAGATCATAAGATGGTTGCTATGAATGATAAGATGCAAACATTGATTGAAGATCAAGAAATAATTTAGCTAAAAAAAGGAACCAATATTTGGCTCCTTTTAATTATTATTTAATATCAATAAGTTTTCTATTTTTATTTTCATCAATCTTTGGAACAGCAATATGTAAAGTACCATTATTATATGATGCTTCAATATTCTCTTCATCCACATCACCTAGATAGAAACTACGAGAATATTTTCCATAAACTCTTTCACGACGAAGATACTTTTTCTTTTCATCTTTTTCTTCTTCTTCATGCTTTTTCTCAGCACTAACGATTAAATTTCCTTTATTGCATTCTACTTTAATTTCTTCCTTTTTGAAGCCAGGTAAATCCATATCTACATGATAAGTATTATCTTTTTCATAGATATCACATTTCATCTTAGCTCCTTCTTCTTCAAATAAATCATCTAATGCGTTATCAAAATAAAATCTTCTTGGTAACATAATTATCACTTTCCTTTCACGATTATGTTATAACACTTTCTTTAGCACTTGTCAAGAAAGAGTGCTAATAAAAATAAAAAAATGTAAAAAAAGATAAAAAGGGGTTGCAAGACGTGTCTAATTTTGGTAAAATAACCTTGTTACTTGAAATGGCGGCGTTGGTGAAGTGGTTAACACGCTGGTTTGTGGCACCAGTATGCATGAGTTCGATCCTCATACGCCGCCCCATAATATTGATAATAAGAGTCTTTTAAGACTCTTTTATTGTAGAGAAAAGGTGAACTAAATGAAAATAAAAGATGAAAAAACAAATGTAATGCGTATATTAGATCAAAAGAAAATTAAATATAAGAGTTATAACTATTTAGGAACTGGTGCTATCAGTGGGATGGAAGTAGCAGAAGCTTTAAATGAAAATCCAAATCTTACTTTTAAAACTTTAGTCACAGTTGGTAAAACAAATAATCACTATGTTTTTTTAGCACCTGTAAATAAAGAATTAGATTTAAAAAAAGCTGCTCAAGCTGTTAATGAAAAAAATATAGAAATGGTAAAATCAAAAGAACTATTAGCACTTACTGGTTATATTCATGGTGGATGTTCTCCAGTTGGAATGAAAAAAAGTTTTAAGACTGTTATTGATAGCAGTGCTAAAAATTATGATAAGTTAATATTTAGTGGAGGAAAAATAGGCTATCAAGTAGAGACTACTTTAGATGAACTGAAGAAAGTAATTGATTTTGACTTAAAAGATATAACAAAATAAATAAAAGGAAGCTGTGCTGTGCATAAAACTTCCTTTTCACAAAAAAACTAACTATCTCTAGTTAGTAATTACTAATTATGGTGGAGAATAGGAGGATCGAACTCCTGACCTTCTGCGTGCAAAGCAGACGCTCTCCCAGCTGAGCTAATTCCCCAACAACACATTAAGTTTAACATAGAAATATAAGAGATGTCAACACTTTTTTTAAAAAAATTATAATGTTATAATTAAATAAATATAAGTCTTAAGAAAGGAAGAAAATTATGAAGGTTTTGTTATATGCGGAAGGATTAAAAGTGATAGGAGTAAGTGGTTTAGGAAAAGCTATTCTTCATCAAGAAAAAGCTTTAAAGTCTGCCAAAGTAGATTATACAAGAGATTATAAAGCAACTGATTACGATATAGCACATATCAATACCTATTTTTTAAAGTCTTATTTTTTAGCTAAAAAACTAAAAAGAAAAGGAATAAAGATAGTCTATCATGCTCATTCAACAGAAGAAGATTATAAAGATGGATTTATTGGGGGACATTTAACTAGTAAATTATTTAAATGGTGGATAGTAAAATGTTATAAACTAGGAGATATTATTGTTACTCCAACAATTTATTCTAAAAAGATACTAGAAAGTTATAAAGGACTAAAAGGTAAAAAAATAGTAGCTATTTCTAATGGGTTAGAACTGGATTTCTTTAAACCAGATAAAAAGTACCGTGAATCATTTAGAAAAAGATATAATTATAAAGATACTGACAAAGTAATAGTAGGAATTGGTATATATAGTAGAAGAAAAGGAATTGTAGATTTCGTTGAAGTAGCTAAAAGATTACCGGACTATAAATTTATATGGTTTGGATCAAGTCCTTTAGCAGCAGCTACTCCTGATGCTAGACATGCAGTAGAGACGAAACTTCCTAACTTAACTTTTGCAGGACATGTTGATCAAAAATATATTAAAGAAGCATTAGGTGGCTGTGATTTATTTTTATTCCCAACTCTAGAAGAAACAGAAGGGATACCTATCATTGAAGCTTGTGCTATGAAGTGTCCTATACTAGTTAGAGATATTGAAATATTTAAAGACTGGTTTATGGAAGATGTAGATGTTTATAAAGCTAAGAATGTAGATGAGTTTGTTATTAAGACTAAAAAAATAGTAGAAAATAAACTACCATCATTAACTGATAATGCTTTTAAGAAAGCTAAAGAAAAAGATATTAAAACAGTAGGTAAACAGTTAAAAGAAGTTTATCAAGAAGTATTACAAAAATAAAAGGATTAACCAAACAATCCTTTTTTCTTGTAACTATATTGATAATTAGAATGTTCTTCTCTAATATTTAGAATGATTCCAATTAAAATCATATAAGATAATAAACTACTACCACCATAACTAATAAAAGGAAGAGTAATACCGGTAATTGGTAAAAGACCAATAGTCATACCAATATTTTGTATTTGTTGAAAGATAAGCATACCAATTATTCCTGCTAAGACGAATTTATCTGTTAAAGGAATCTTTTTAATAGCAATAAAGAATAGTTTTCCATCAAATAGTAATAATAATAATAGAAATAAAAAACAACCTAAGAGTCCAAAATTACTAGCAAAAACAGCAAAGATAAAATCAGTACCAGACTCTGGGAAATAAATAGGAGTCTTATTATAACCGTGACCAAATACCCCAGCAGAACCAATAGCAGCAAGTGCATTTTCAAGTTGTAGACCACTACCACTTTTCCAGTTAAAAACTCTTTCAAATCGGTAGTATAAATTATTACCAAAGATAGAGACAAATAACTTTTCACTAGTAAAGTAACAACCTAAGACTAACCCTATTGCTAAAAGAATAATTCCTCCTAGAATAATAAACCATCTTAATCTAATACCTGATGCAAATAACATAGAAATATAAATTATAAAGTAGATAATAACAACTCCTGTATCAGGCTCTAGAAAGGTTAAAATACTAGGTATTAATACTACTATAAAAGTCTTTAATAAGAACATAAACTCTTCCTTTATACTAGGCTCTTCATAATCTAATCTAAAGTTATTAATCATAGTACCGAGGACTAACATTAAACTTATCTTGGTAAACTCACTAGGTTGGAAACTACCAATCTTCGGGATAATAAACCAACATTTACTATTATTAATAGCCGGGGCAAATAACAAAAGACACAAAAGTAGTAAATTACACAGAATATAAAAAAACCAAGCATTTCTATATAAGTACTCATTCTTAACCTTAAAAATTATAAAGACGAGTAATAAACCAACTCCATACCAAATAACTTGTTTTAAAGCTAAATTACCAACATCACTTGGTAAATAAGTAAGGGCACTATTAATAGTAACCACACTAATTAGGAAAAAGATTAAAACAAATCCTAATATACTATAATCTATTTTATTTTTCTTAAACATATATCCACCTCACAAGCCATTATTATTATATCAAATATTAGCAAATTTTATTAAGAAAAACATAAAATTAATTAGGAGGTTACTAGATATGAAGAATTTACCACCGATTTTTAAAGTGAGTAATAATATCTCTAGCAATAATACTAGTTATTATAAATCATCTAGTGTTAATAAAGTAGTTAAAAAGCAAGTTGTTAAAGAAGAAGAGAGGGAAGAACAAGTAAGTATTGAAGATAAAATCAACTCTATCTTTAAAACTAGAGGCTATCCTTTTAATATACCAGTTACTATTTCATTTGCTGGTAAAACAGTTAATACTTTTCTAGCTGCTAGAACAAATAGTAGTATTATAACACTAGATAATGAAGTTATCCCCATATCAACAATTACATCATTTCAAATAAAAAAGGCTCATCAATCATGATGAACCCTTTTTTAAACTCCACTTACAAAAGTATCTGCTAAACATTTTATTGCTGAAACACAATCTAGATTAATTGTAAAAAAGGAATTAGTACTTAGGTAAGGTTCTTCACTATTAGTTACAGGATTAGGTGCAAGAACTCTACAAGTACAACAATTATCTTCCATATTTTCAATTCTAAAGACACTTGATGTATTACTTGTTTCTCCTAAAGTATAAGGAAAAGTCCAAAGTGTTCCACTCATACAATTATAGAAGTTGATAGGTCTTGTGTTATAACAAACAAGATTTGGTGTAGGACCTAAATATGGTTTATCACAACCACCTTCCTCACAACAAGAATCTTTTTTTTCTTGTAGGCAAAGAATAGTGTCTAATATATTTGTTAAGCAGTTTCTTTTAGAATCATCTTGACTAAAACACATAATATCTTTCCTTTCTTTTATAAACTATCAATGATAATATCAGCAAGACAGCTAATGACACAAATACAGTTTAAATTAATAGTTATAAATTGATTAGTTGCAAGATAACTTCTTGTTAAATCACTTTGATCAGGGTTAGGTTCTAGTATTCTACATTTTACACAACAGCCATCTACACTTTCTACTCTAAAGACACTTGATGTTTTATTATTACCTGCTACTTGATAGTTAGCTGTGAAGATATTTCCACTTGCTGTATAAAATGTTACCGGTCTAGTATTATAACAAATGATAGTAGGACTTCCTCCTAAGAATGGTCTAGTACATGATTCATCATTACAAAGTTCTCCACAAGAGTTTTTCTGTAAAATATCAATTACTTTTAATAATTTAGAAAAGCAACAGTTTTCCTTTGTATTCATTTTATCCACCTCTTATCTATTATCTAATATAAGGTATTCTAGTAATTTCTATTTGTGTAGGTAGTTACCTATATTGCTATTTTATGCCAAATTAGTCATCTATATGATATACTATCAATAGAAGATAAGTGAGGAAGTATATTATGCTAGAAAAATTAAGTTTAGAAGAATTTAGAAAATATAAAGAAGGGCAACAACAGTTACTAAGTAGATTAGAAGAAGAGGAACAATCTCTAAAGGAAAATGGTAATTATAATGAAGAAGATTTTGTTAAAAAAAGCCTAGAAGAATTATCTGGATTGCAGAGTGGGTTACTTTCTTATGACTTAAGTGACATACCGTTCGAAGAATGGGAAGATGTAATGCTAGTATCATCTGATAGGTATCCAGCTGACTTTTCCAAAACTAAAGCTAATTTTGATTTTTCAATATTAGATGTTTTTATCGCTGAGAAAGAAGTATATAATTTTAGAGGTTGTAGTGTTAAAAATATAGATGATTTGTATGGTTATAATGATACATTCTTTGATGAGAAAACAATAGAAGAAAATAGTAATTTATTTTTATTAAATGATTTCTCTCAAGATATTAAGGATAAGTTTTATAGTGATAATATCTCAATAAAAGATCTTGATGATTTATCAGAAGAACAATTAAATGAGTTGGTTTTAAAATATAGATTTAATATTGGAGATAACAGGCTAATTCGATTATTGGGAATTAAAAAAAGTATAGATTTATATAAACAGGATATTAATGTATATAAAAATATAACAGAATTAATTTCTATTGGATATATTGATAAAGATTTTATGGAAGATAAAGATAAAAAGATTTTAGAAACTGGAACTTCAATTGAAATTAAAACAGTAGTTTATAATGAAATAAGAAAAAATATTATAGAATTATATAATCCTGCTTTTGATAAGATATTAGATGAAAAAGATTATCCTATTGATTTTGTGGAACAAAATAAAGATTTATTTTTAAAAAATATTGCTATACCATCAGATGTTAAAAATAGATATTTTAATAGAAATTTAACTTATCAGGATGTTAAAGATAACTTTGAGAAATTTAGAACAATTCCTATTGGATTTTTTATGAATAAAACTGCTCCATTTGACAAATTTTGCAGAAAACTAGGAACTGACAATTTTCAGAAGATTCTAGAAAGATATCCTGAAGCACTTGACTATTTCTTTGAAAACAAGGAAGCATTTGAAATTTTTACTTTAGATTTATCTTCAGGTTTGGTTTTGTATGATGAAGAGAATTTACTTTTTCGTTTTGGCGAAGCTCTTAAAGACTACTATATTAGAAGGTATGCAAGAGAAAATAATATAGATGTAGCTACTAATTATGAGTTTCCTACTTGGTTAAAATCATTACACATTGATAAGATAGTTTCTAATTATGACGACATTAATGAATTACTTACTTATGATACTAGTACGTTGATTTTAAATAAGAGACAACGATATTTGCTAGAGAACGTTATCTTTATAAGACGTTTTGAAAAAGAAACTAGTCTTTTTACTCATAATGGAATTGATGCTTTAGATATATTTGAAACACTTGATTTTTTTGATTCTTATGAAGAGTTTCAAAACAAAATGGCTGAAAAATTAAACTGTTATGGGAGAGGAAAAAAACCTTTAATTGAATATGATTATATTACTGGTGACTTTAGAGAGAAGTATCCTGATATATTTATAGATTTTGATGCCCCAGAACCATTAAGAAAAGCATTTTATAAAAATAGTATAAATAGTGATTTTATAAAGCAAAACTTAGAATGTTTAGAATATATTCATGCTAGCAATAAACCATTACGTTTCTTTTTTGATGTAAGGACATCAAATTTAGTAGATAGTATTGAAACTGTACTTGGAAGAGAAGAAGGATACAAACTAATAGTAACTTATTTAGATTATTTGGAGGAAATTAATTTTTCAAATATAGATGGGAATTTAAGTAGCGAAGAACTAGTAGATGGTATTAATAAACAAATATTTGAAAGTTTGGTGGATGGTATAGTTGATTATAGTATTGATATGCCAGAAAGTTTTAAGAAAAAGTATCCTAGTTTATTTATAGATGATAAAGTCCCTAAAGAAATTAAAGATAAGTTCTATAATAGAGAGTTTACTCTAGAGGATTTTGATAATGATATTAGTTTATTTGATTACTTTAAAGATACTAATATAGCTTGTGCTTTTGGCAAGGATTATTACTGGGCTATTCCATTATTTGCAAATAATGATAAGGCTAACTATAGTAGACTAAAGGTAATAGCAGAATATCAAAAAATAACTGATCAAAATTTACGAGACGTTTTCAAAGAATACTGTAGTGAGAATGATTTGAATCTAGAAGATGATAAAATAAAAACTGTTATAAATGTTTTAGAACGTTTATCGTATTCTAATTCTAGTGAAATGTATAACTTAAAGAAAGAAATTGCAAGACAAATAGTAAATCTACCTAATTCGTTAGAAAAACTTGATAAGATGGAAGAGGTGTTTATTAAAAATAATCTACCAACCGTTGGAAAAATATATTCTTGTTTTGAAATATTACATCCTGATTTAAGTGACTTTAACTTTGATAGTGATAGAATTTCCCCTATTTTAAAACATAAATCTACTATGGGAAGACAATTTACAATTTTTTCTAATTTGATTAGAACAACCCTTGCTTCTAATAATAGATCTGTAAATGACTATCTTGATAATATAGAAGTTGGTTCTAATTTATATAAGGAAATAGTAAGTGGAAAGAAAAGTTATGATTCATTAAGTGAAGAAGATAAGAAGACAATGAACTTATTTAGTAAACACTTAGAAACACTTTATAACAATAGTATGAAAGGTAAGAAAGAGCCATTTGCTAGTGATAAGAATGGAGTTGAGAAAATAGATGAGTTAGTAACTAAATTATCACCAAATGGAAGTAGTGATTATAATATAGCTGATAGAGTAGTTAGAATGTTTTGTGGTCATGCTGGGATAGATACCATGAAAGAGGCAAAAGATTTTATAGAATCAAAATTTCAACAAGCTCAATTTAGAAATATACAAGCATCAGAACATGATATGACTTTAGATAAGGGAGATTTCATTAAAGGAATCGGAGATATAACCTATCTACCTAGTATATTAGAAAGCGGGTGTAGAGCAAGAGAATTTTTAGGAGCTGATTCTGACAGTGACTTGACTCCACTTGATACGGATATTTCAATAATTTTGGATAATGAAGGAACAATAAAAGAAAAAATAAATAGGACAGAAGCTTCTTTTTATGGTCCAATTTACGTGGCTATAAAACCGGATAATGATTTTATAATAACAAGGGATGATGATGGGGAAAAAAATATAACAAATGATATGACTAAAATAGAAGTCTTTAAGACTGGGGTTTTAGGAAAAGATCATTATGGAATTGAAGTAGGGTTTCCAAGTACTAAAATAACAAGCCTGATGTTAGAAAATTATGACAAAAGGGTAGGACTTATAATAGCTATGAGTAATGGGGGTTATGTGCCAGTTAGAGATATGGATGGTAGGACTGTCTTTACTTATGATGATTATAAGGCATTAAGAAATAAAATGAGTGGTTTATCTCACTATAAAGAAAATGATTATAATTTTTCAGATAATTTGGTAATTAGTGAAGTAGAAGAAATAAAAGATGAAATAGAAGCTAATAATGAATTAACAGCAAAGAAAAGAGAAAAAATAAATAGAGTAATAGAAGAGGCTATGCAAGAAGTAGGCTTAGAATTAAAAACAAAAATAGATGGTGATTTATCTTCAGGAGTAGTGGAACTGATAGATACAGGTTCTACTGGTAGAGGTACTAATAAACCAGGTGATGGTGATTTTGATTTTATGATGCGATTAGATAGAAATATTATGTCTAAGACAGAAGAATTAGATAAAGTAAAACAAACCTTATTAAGAAAACTATGTAAAGAAGATACTAACGATATAACATCTTTTGGTGATTTCCGTCTTAAAGACGTTAAATTAGATGAAGAAGATAGTGTGGATATAGATATTAGCTTTGTAACTAAATCAGATGAAGTGAATTATTCAACAGATATGGCTATTGAAGATAGGCTAGAGACCATAAAGAAAATAGATAAGGAAAAATATAATTATGTAATTGCTAATATACTTTTAGCTAAGCAAGTTTTAAAAGAAGCAAATGCTTATAAGAAAGCTAGTTCTGATCCTAGTCAAGGTGGCTTAGGTGGAGTTGGAATTGAAAACTGGATCTTGCAAAATGGTGGCTCTTTTGTAGATGCTATGGATAGTTTCTTAGATGCTGCTAAGGACAAAGATTTTAATCAATTTAAAGATTCCTACCAAATATGGGACTTTGGGGAAAATCATATGGCGGCTAGAAAAGAAATATTTCCACATGATAATTTTGTCGATAATATGAGTGCTGTAGGATACCGAAAAATGAAAGAAACTTTAATGGAGTATAAAAATTCTCATAAACTAACTAATCAGACTACAAAACAATATTGATATGGTAATTTTTATTGATTTTTTATGATATTTTATCCTATAATAAGAACTAAGAGTTACCATGATAGTAGTTCTTTGGAATAATTTGGGTTGGAGAATAATATTAGCTATAATAAGGAGAATTATTATGGATGAAGAATTTTATGTTACAACGATTTTAGAAAGACATTATATAGCAAAAAACACTTTTGTTTTTAGTGTTTTGCGTTCTATTACAGGTAGTTATGATGAAAAGACAGGAATCTTTACTGATGAGATTGATGGAGAAGAATACTGCTCACTACTTGATATGTGTCAATTAACATCAGAAATACCTTATGCCTTTAATAGAGCTATTAATGTTGATGAATTACAAGAAATTTATGGTGAGATGGAAGATGACTATGATGTTATTAAAAAATATGAAGATGACATAAAAAAATATGCTTATATTGTTAGAATAGTTGATGGTGTCCCTAGCTACTTTACTATTAGATTTCAAGATGAAAAAGAAACTGATTTAAATGAGGAAGAATATCCTTCAGATACCGTTTTAGAAAATGATGATACTAAGAGGAGTATGACTCAAAAAGAACAACTTGATTTAGTAGAGAAAGATGTGGCTTCTGGTGTTTACTCTGCTAGTCAATTGAAACTTTTAAAAGATAGTATTAAAAAAGATATAGATAAATATAAAAGTATTACAGATTTAATTAATGAAAAGTTAGAAGAAAAAGAAGATACTACTGATGATGTATTATTAGACATTAATAAAATATATAAAAAAATTACAAAGACATTAATTGCTCAAGATGCTCCAACTAGAAGATTACTAGTAGAACTTTCTAGAAAGATATCTGATACTGATGAGGAACTAAAGAAAAATAGACCAGGTATATTAATAACTGGTTCAACTGGTGTAGGAAAGACTAAACTACTAAGTTTAGCAGCAGAAAACTTGCATTTACCTTTCATGATAGTAGATTCAACTCAGCTTACTATGCCTGGCTATGCTGGAAAAAGTATCGAAGGATCTTTATGGGATCTTTATGTTAAATGTGATAAAGATAAAGATAAGGCAGAACATGCAATAATATACTTTGATGAAATAGATAAGAAAGGGTCAGATTCTAAGTCTGATGTAGCAGGACAGGGAGTTTTAAATACATTATTAAAATTTTTAGACGGAGCTACTTATACTGCCTGTGCTAATCCCCAACAATTATTACCAGGAAGTTTTACAGATATAGATACTTCGAAGATGATAATATTAGCAGGAGGAGCCTTTGCTGATCTTTATGAAAAGTTTAATAATAGGAAAGAGGCAGTTGGTTTTAAGACTAGTGATGAAAAAGAAAAAGCTGAACCTACAATTGAAGACTTTTATGATGTGGGTATGCCAAAAGAATTTATGGGAAGATTTCCTACTATTATTCATTTAAATGATTTAAGTAAAGAAAATTTAAAAGATGTATTTACTAAGTCAGATGAGTCTCCGCTTTTAAGAGAAAAAGAACATTTTAAGAAGGTAGGGGTTAAATTAACTGCTACTGATGATTATATAGATGCTATTGCTAATAAAGCTTATCAATTAAAGTATGGAGCAAGAGGGTTAGCTGGTCTTACTTTAGAAAGTACTTGGATGGCTTATGATGAAGTGGCTACAAATAAAGATAAATATAGTGAAGTAATTGTATCAAAGGAAACTTTTGATGATTCATCTAAGTATAAATTGATTGAAAAAAATAAGAGATTAGTAAAAAAATAGGAAAAGAGTATTTAGTCTTTTCCTCAGACTGTTGACAAATAATTTTTTGTTAATAGTCTTTTAATTTTAAGAAAAGTATTGTACAATAAATACGTAAGG
>CAKPPI010000003.1 GCA_934177545.1 uncultured Bacilli bacterium | reverse complement strand
GATTTATGGTTTAAACGCCCCCCCCCCATGTTAACTTGCTGTAAACTTAATATATCCATGGACGGGTCACCTCTACTTCCTCTTTATATGTGTTGATTTACGAATTAAAATGTACACTTTTTCTTCACCAACACCTAACTCTCTCTATCTTCAACAGTTTAATTCTATCAAATTTTAGTTAACTATTCAATCCTTTTTCGAACCATTAATTTGTAAATCACTAGTTAACAGTACAATTATTAAAAGTTATAGTTCTTGCTACATTACTATTCTTAGGAGTATACTTTGAGAAAGTTCCACTTACAGTTATAGTATCACCTTTACCATAACCTTTTAATTTAGATATATTTTTTAAGTAAAACTCTGCCTTCGTAGTATAATTACCACCATCTTTATCTTCATAGATAAGAACTACTTTCTTATTAGCCTTATCAATAGAATCTATCTTACCAGTTACTATAAAGAATTGTTTATAAGAATTTTTTAAGGCATCCTTTGTATTATTTCTAAAAGAAATACCTAACTCTTCTACCGTACTAGCTTTTGAGGTTGGATCATACTTAAGAGTCCAGCTACCTACTACTGTAGTATTTCTTCCATCTTTAACTTTATATTTAATAACTTTATAGCCTAGTCCATAATATTCTTTAGTTCCACCATCATTATGAGTTTTTACTTTAACTGCAAGAAATGGTCCTACACTAGTATAATTTGCTATTAAAACATCTATAAATACAAGAGTACCTAATACTAAAGCGACTATCATGATAATAGTAAACTTTTTCTTTAACTTCTTTTCTTCATCAATAGTTACATAATTACTATCATCAAAACCACTATGATTATCATTTTCAAGTTTTAATCCCATACTACTCATTTTCCTTTCTTAACTTATCTAAGAAATCTTGTTCACTCCAAATAGGAATACCAAGTAATTTAGCTTTATCATATTTACTACCTGGATTCTCTCCTACTATTACTACATCAGTTTTAGATGAAACACTTTCAATACATTTTCCACCTCTTGTTACAATATTATCTTTTGCTACATCTCTAGTTAATTCCTTTAATGTTCCTGTTAAAACAAATCTTTTACCAGCAAAGTTTTCATCTAATACTTTCTTCTTGCCAAGATACTTCATATTAAGTCCTAACTCTTTTAACTTATTAATTAATTCTAAATTAGTAGAGTCGCTAAAATATTCTACCACACAACTAGCAATAATGGAACCAATATCATCAATATCTATTAATTCATCTAAAGTAGTTTTAGCTAATTTATCTATAGTTTCAAACTTCTCTGCTAATATCTTAGCTTTTTCTTTTCCTACATGAGGAATACCTAACCCAAATAGTAATCTTTCTAAGGAGTTTTTCTTACTTTCTTCTATCGACTCAAGTAGTTTACTAATAGACTTTTCTCCATATCCTTCTAAGTTTACTAAATCCTCTTTATGATACTTTAATAAATATATATCACTAATATCTCTTATAAAATTAAAGTTATAAAGGTCTTCCATTATCTGGTCACCTAGTCCTTGAATATTCATTGCTCCTTTTGAAACAAAGTGAATAAAACTCTCAACATGTCTTGCTGGACATAATTTATTAGGACAGTAGTAATCTACTTGTTCCTCTTTTTTTACTAACTTAGTACCACAGATAGGACATTCACTAATCATTACAAAGTCTTTTTCAGATCCTGTTCTTCTTTCTTTTTTAGCTTCTACTACTTCTGGAATTACATCTCCTGCTTTTCTAATAGATACTATATCTCCTATTTTTAAGTCTTTTTCTTTAACATACATATCATTATGAAGTGTAGCTCTTCTAATAGTACTACCCATTACAATAACTGGCTCTAAGATAGCATTAGGAGTTATTTGACCAGTTCTTCCTACTGTAAAGATAATATCTTTTAACTTAGTTAATACCTCGGTGGCAGGAAACTTATATGCAATAGCCCAGCGAGGTGTCTTAGCAGTATAACCTAGTTTTTGTTGGGTTTCAATAGAATCAACTTTTATAACAATTCCATCAATATCATAAGGAAGACTATCTCTAACAGCTGCTTTTTCATGAATATAGTCCATTACTTCATCTATATTTTTAACTACTTTATTATTAGGATTAGTTTTAAATCCTAGCTTATTAAAATATTCTAAAGCTTCATGATGAGTCTTAATTCCATAGTCTAAAGGATTTGGTAAATGATACAAAAAAGCATCTAAATTACGTTTAGCAGCTACCTTAGAATCTAATTGTCTAATAGAACCAGCGGCTGCATTTCTAGTATTTTGTAATAAAGGAAGATTCTTTTCTTTTCTTTCTTCATTTAATCTTTTTAAAGTTTCTTTTCCCATAAATATTTCGCCACGTACTTCAATAGTTACAGCATCTTTTAATTTAAGAGGAATACTTTTAATAGTCTTAACATTATGAGTAATATCTTCTCCTACTACTCCATTACCTCTAGTAGAAGCTGATACAAGAATACCATCTTCATAATGAAGAGAAACTGATAAACCATCTATCTTTAATTCACAAACATACTCCGGATGAAATCCATTAGCTTCTATTCTCTTTAGAAAAGCAAGTATCTCTTCTTCACTAAATACATCACCTAAAGAAAGCATAGGAATAGTATGTTCTATCTTTTTAAATGAATCTATTACTTCTCCACCAACATGTAATGTGGGAGAGTCATTTCTTTTCCAGTCTGGATGATTTTTTTCAATAGTTTCTAATTCTCTTAGATACTTATCAAACTCCTGATCTGTAATAGTTGGATTATCTTTCACATAATAGTTATAATTAGCATCATTTAAGATATCTATTAATTCATTCATTCTTTCTATTGATTCTTGTATCATAGTTTTTCACCTCTACCATAGTTTATTTGGATAAACTTTTTCTTTTATTAATTCATCTATTGCTTTAACTACCTCTTCTTTATCTTCTTTATAAGTAACTCCATGCCAGATAGCATTTGTACTTAATAAATCAACTTCTACCCTATCTTCTTTTATAGCATCTTTTACTACATCTGGTATTAAAAATTCACATTTAGATAAATCATTCTTATTAGTTTCTAGAAATTCCATTAATTTTTCTTCTAAGTATTCAAATATCTTAGGAGTAAATAATAATAAATTCATTGATACTAGTGAATCATCTTCTACTATAAACTCAGTGTCACCATCTAATGGTTTTGCAATTATTTTGTCATCAACTTTCTCTACACTACTCTCAATTAAATCTTTTAATTTACCATTTTCTTCTCTACAAATTCCTCTTTTAGCTGCTCCATTAGGACTAAGTGTTTTACTAACTTTATAACCTACTACAGCATAATGCTTATCATCGATTTTATCTAAGTATTTACTAGCTACCATGTAAGCATCTCTTCCATAAAAATCATCTGCATTAATAATAGCAAATGGTGTTTTTACTTTATCTTTTGCACATAATATAGCATGCCCTGTTCCTAGTGGTTTTACTCTTGTTTTTAAACTAGAATAATTTTCTTTTAAGTTAGAATCATCTTGAAAAACATATTCTGTTTCAATATATGGTTCTACTCTTTTCCCAATTGTTTCTTTAAATATGTCATAATTTTCTTCTTTAATAATAAAGACAATTTTAGTAAATCCTGCTAACTTTGCATCATAAACTGAATAGTCTATTAAAAACTCTCCATTAGGACCCATTGGTTCTATTTGTTTAAGTCCTCCAAATCGGCTACCCATTCCAGCAGCCATTACTAACAATGTTTTTTGCATAAAATCTTTCTACCCTTCTTTTCTCTTTCTATTTTTTTATCAATGGTAACTAAACCTTCTAATAAATCATCAAACTCTTCACTTTTTTCTTCTTTACCAATTAAAAAGTCTCTACTCTTAACAATATATTTTTCATTTTCTTTCATAATAGCCATTATCATGGTATCATTATCTGATAATTTTTTCATAATATTAGAAAACATTGAAAATAAACTTGTCGTTCTTTCACTTACTCTATTTATTGATAGTCTTTGATAATTATCATCAGCTTTTAAAAAGCTACAAGCATCTTTTAATAGTACTAAACTATATCCTTTATTTAAATTAGTATTAATTGTATCAATAGAACGTTCTACATCCTTTCCATACCAAGCTAAATAGTCATTTAAATTATTAAGTGTATTGATTAAAGAATCACTTTGTACTAAAGCAGTAGTATACTCATTACCTTTCTTCCCTATTTTTTTCATTTTTGCTGTAAATAAGCCTTCATCTAATGAATAATCTATTGTTAGTTTCTTATCATTTAATATATTTCCTTTAACTACAATAAATCTATTAAATGCCGATAATTCGTTCTTACTTAGTTCAATTTCACTATTTCCACAATTACTTACTAATTTTCCTTCTAAACGATGAACTAAATTTTTACTTACCTCTAATTGATATCCTTGTCTTATTCTGTTTTCCATTTTTAAACCCTCCTAAATTTTTGCTAAACTTTTATGATTTTTTAATAGTTTTTTAACCCCAAATGGTATTGGAAACGCAACTGTAACTAATGAATTAGTAACATCAATTACTTTACCTCTACCAAAATGATCATGCACAACATAGTCGCCTATTTGATAATCAACCTCTTCATCTCTTAAAACACTATTTACATCTATCTTCTGTTCTGCTTCTTTTCTTGCCACCTTATTAGTTTCTAATAAATCTTTATCTATTTCTCCTAGGAACCTACTTGGTGGATTAATTTGTTCATTACCAAATAGTACTCTTCGCCTTGCATTAAATAGATATAATTTTTCTCTTGCTCTTGTTATAGCTACATAGCAAAGTCTTCGCTCTTCTTCCACATCATAACTACTATATAAACTATTCATATGAGGAAAAATTCCTTCTTCAAGTCCAATAACAAATACGATATCAAACTCAAGTCCTTTAACAGAATGAACAGTCATTAAACTTACTTTATCCCTTGCTTCACTATATTCATCTTTATCATTTACTAAACTTATTTCATATAAAAAGTCTTCTAATGATACTAGACCTAATCTTTCTTCAAAAGCCTTGGTAATTGATTTAAATTCTTTTAAGTTTTCAAGTCTAACTTCAGCTTCTATACTTTTTTCCGCTTCTAGTTCTTTTCTAATTCCACTAGCATCTAATACTTTATCAATTAACTCTGTAAGGCTTACCGTTTCTGATACTTTCTTTAGTGATAAGATTAAATCTTTAAATGATTGTTCTTTACCACCATCAATCGCATCAAATAAGCTAGAGTTATTTATGTCAGCCTTAGTCTGTAAAGCCTGAATAGTCTTAAGTCCTATTCCTCTTTTAGGTGTATTAATAACTCTTAAGAAACTAACATCATCTTTTTCATTATAGATTAATTTTAAGTATGCTAATAAGTCTTTAATTTCTTTTCTTGAATAGAAACTTAAACCTCCTACTATATGATAGGGAATACTATCTTTTAGTAATTCTTCTTCCATTACACGTGACTGAGCATTAGTTCTATAAAGTATAGCTACTTGACTAAGACTTTTACCACTATCTTGTATCTTTTTTATAAAACTAGCTACCTGATGGGCTT
The DNA here is from genome assembly GCA_934177545.1 of uncultured Bacilli bacterium. Taxonomy (GTDB): domain Bacteria; phylum Bacillota_I; class Bacilli_A; order RF39; family UBA660; genus Onthousia. Next base: position 42,720 of record CAKPPI010000003.1, on the reverse strand, counting down.
CATCTAATTGATCATAAGCTCTATAATAAGTAACCTTCTCACCATCACCTTTAGTTGACCAAAGATTTTTTTCTTTTCTACTCTGATTATTTCTAATAACACAGTTAGCTGCATCCAAGATATTTTTAGTTGATCTATAGTTTTGTTCTAGTTTAATACTCAAGGCATTAGAATAATCTTTTTCAAAGTTTAAAATATTCTTATAGTTAGCCCCTCTAAAGCCATATATTGCTTGATCTGCATCTCCTACTACACAAATATTTTTATATTTGGCACTTATCATTTTTGATAATATATATTGAGCTTCATTAGTATCCTGATACTCATCTATTAAAATATACTTATATCTATTTTGATACATCTCTAAAATATCTTTATGTTTTCTAAATAATTTTATAGGTAGTAGTAACAAGTCATCAAAGTCAACAGCATTACTGCTCTTTAATTTTTCTTCATATTTCCTATAAACATCTAATATTATCTGATCAAAGTCACCTGCTACATATTTCTCATAATCATTAGGTGACATAAGCTCATTTTTACAACTACTTATTTTATTCTTAACTGCTTTCGGACTAAACTGTTTTATGTCATAGTTTAAATCTTTCATTATTTTTTTAACTATTACTAATGAATCATCACTATCCATTATAACGAAATTGGAATCATATCCTAAGGTTTTACAGTTTTCTCTTAATAGCTTAAGACCAAAAGAATGAAAGGTAGATATTTGAATAAAACGAGCTTCTTCACCAATTAAATTTTCTACTCTTTCCTTCATCTCTTTAGCTGCTTTATTAGTAAATGTTATAGCAAGTATTTCATAAGGTGATATATTTTTTTCTTTAATTAGATATGCTATCTTAGTAGTTAAAACTTTAGTCTTACCACTTCCTGCACCTGCTAGAATAAGAAGAGGTCCTTCATTATATAATACTGCTTTCTTTTGCTCTTTATTTAAATTTTCTAAATCCATCTTCTCTTCCCTCACTCCCATATTAATTATATCTTAAATTAACAGTTAATGCTAGCAATGGCAAAAAAAAGAATAGATTTTTTCTATTCTCCAATACTTTGATATAAACGATTTAACTCTGTTAATGAATTAATTTGTTGTTGTTCCTTCATTTTTTCTTCTTTAAGAACTTTTAACATTAATTTATATTCCTCAATAGTAAATGGTTCTTCCTTCTTTTCTTCTTTTACTTCTGGTGATTCTACTTTTGGTTGTTCAAAATAAGTATACTCTTTACGAGGTGACAATACTTTTTCTTCATCAAAGTTATGAATAACATTATAGTTAACAAACTCTTCTTTAGTATCTTCTCTTTTCTTTTCTTGATATTTACGAATGAAATGATAAACTACCAAGACTAACACCCAAGTTACAAATAGAAACATACTAAATTCTAGTAAACTACGAACTTTATCACTACTATATAATTCTTTTAAATCAAATACATCTACTTTTAACGTATTAACAATACTTAACATTAATATTAAGAAATAAATTAACAATCCATAAATAATTGAATTTAACACTTTAATTATTCTAGATACATTTTTATGAAAGATACTTACTAAAGTAATGATAGTTGCTATTAAAAGCATACATATGTATATTACTATATTAGGAAAGTAATAACCAATAAATACTTGATTAACAGCATAATCTACTAAGGTAGAGAAGCTTTCCCCATATTGAATAATAAGATAGATAAAGAAAGCTGTATAGATTAATAAATATGTTTTTCTACTTTGTTTCTTATTAGTATTATTAGTAGTACTAAATAAGAAAACTAATACAGCAATAGCCACAAAGAATATTAAGTATAGAGGTGATGAGGATATCACACTCCAAATAATTTTTAATTTTTCATCTAACGATACTGGACTCATCACCAACACCCCCCTTTTATTTTTATGATACATTAACTAGACTAGCCACATAAATGGTCTGAGTAGTACTATCGTTATTTGTACATGTTATTAGTGTCAATGTTGTCTTATTTTTATTTCTCTTAATGGTAAGAGTACCTGTTTTTGCTTGTTTAGAAATATTTTCGATTTGATATGTATACTTACGATTTTTATAAGTTACAATAGCTTGATCTCCAACATTTAATTGATATAAGTCATTAAAGAAAGCTTTCCAACCAGTTCCAGAGTGACCAGCGATAATTAGGTTACCATTTTTCTTATTTGGCATTTTACTTCCATTAATAACTTGAATATTACTTTCCACTGTATTATTAGGAGAAGCAATATTATAAAAGCCCCTATTAAATCCTATTTTTGGTATTTCCAAATAACCTATATAATGTTCTAAATCATTATCAGTATTATCTTCTTCTTCCTTTTCTTCTGGTTCATCTGCTGATGTAATATTTTTAACTTCAACATTAGTGTTTAGTTGCTCATTGATATAGTCATAAGCAACTAAACGTTTTTTATTAATGAAATTATAAAATATTAGAAATAAACCAATAACAATTACTATCGCACTAATTAATGCAACTATATTAGAAGATAATATATTATTGTTGTTTTTTCTTCTTTTCATTATAGTATACAAAACCAACACTGGATAATAGAGCCGTTGAACCAAGAGCTATAGGAATTACTGTATCATTGTTTCCTGTATTAGGAACCTCAACTACTTCCTCTGGTACATCCTTTTCATTCTCAACTGTAACGCTAGCAACAGTATTACCATCACTTATTGTGAAATAATAAGTTGCTTCTGATTTTTTATAACCATCAGGTGCTTCTACTTCATATACACTATATTTGCCATCAGCTAAATCCTTAATTACATAAGGTTCTTCTGTACTAACAAAGTCAGCTATTGTTTCACCTTTTTCATTTTTTACTACTAAATGAGCACCTGCAAGAGGTTGTCCTGTTGATTTATCAATCTTAACAATGTTTACTAATTTAGTTAAAGCTGTATTTTCTACTTTAACTGTTACATCACGATTAGTATCACTAATTGTAAAGGTTGTTGATTCTTTACTTATTTTATATCCAGCTGGTGCTTTTGTTTCTTTTAATGTATAAGTACCATTTGGTAAGTTTTGAATTACATGAGCTTTACCAGTTGATGTCCAAGATGTTATCTTCTTTCCAGAATTATCATATAAAACAAATTCTGCTCCAGCTAAAACAACTTTAGTTTTAGAATCAATCTTAACAATTGATACTTTACTATAAAGTGTATTTTCTACTTTAACTGTTACATCACGATTAGTATCACTTATTGTAAAGGTTGTTGATTCTTTACTTATTTTGTATCCAGCTGGTGCTTTTGTTTCTTTTAATGTATAAGTACCATTTGGTAAGTTTTGAATTATATGAGCTCCTGTTGTTGATGTCCAAGTTGTAATTTGTTTACCAGAGTTATCATATAAAACAAATGTAGCTCCAGCTAAACCTTGCTTAGTTTTTGAATCAATTTTTGTAATTGATACTTTACTTGTTGCTAAATTAAGTGTAGTTTTAGCTGATAAGTTGCTAGTTGTTGGATATAAAGCTTTTCCATAAACATTTTGTACTGAACTATCAGATGACTTATATTCATAAGCTTTATTAACCTTCCCCGTAGCTTTAACATTTACTGTAATAGTTGTTTTTAAATTTTGAGCACTAGATACTGGTACCATTACTTTAAATTTTTCATTAGTAGCAAAAGAACTAGCATCGCTCAAAGTTGAAGCATTAACAATTCTTGTTCCACTAGGTGCTCCTGATAAAGATACACTATATTTACCACTTACAGATTTAGCAGTTACACCAATACTATTTGAAACATAATAATTTTTGTCACTAGATAAAGTCATAGCACTACTAGCATTATTAACTGTAAGACTAGCTGTAGAGTAACCTTTTACTTTTTTTGCTGCTGTAACTAATGACTTAACATATTTTCTTAACCCATGTGGGTCACTACCTGTTGTTTTAAAACTTTTTGATAAGTTATTAGAACCAGTTGTATCATCTAGATACCACCAAACAGCCGCTTGTGTAATATAGTAATCATAATCACTATTTCCTGTGATTTTCTTACTTGGATAACCATTAGATAAAATGTAAGCAATACCTGCTGGAGCTTGTCCCACAAGTGTCATTTTTTCACCATGTGGAGTTCCTTTGTGAATATTGTTACAATAAACATATCCTCCGGCACTATTTTTCTTCTTTCCAAAATGATATCCAGCAATATAACCATCAAGATACTTTTCAGAAGTTGCTGTAAAAGACTTTGGAACAGAAGCTGCTTCTACATTTAATACAAGTCCTGAAAAAAACGAACTAATCATCATTATTATTAATGACAACATTCCAACTTTTTTTAGATTATCTTTCATAATTTTACCCCCTAATCTCAATTGGTGCCTATATTATACCACCAATTGCCTAAAATAGCAAGAGTTTTAGCCTAAGTCATTTGCTATACTCCCCCCATATTTGTGGCTAGATTATACCACTTTTTTTCTGAAAAGTCAAGCTAGACAAATATTTATTTATATAGTATAATTTATGTCGGTTAGTTCTTTCTTATTATTAACTTCAAAGAAAGGAGAAAAAATGAATAAGTCAGATGAAACAAAGGTTATTGTTCTAGGTGGCTTAGGTGAAGTTGGACGTAATATGTACTGCGTCATACATAAAGATGAAATTATTATTTTAGATGCTGGTGTTTCTTTTGCAGGAGATTTATTAGGAATAGATTATGTATTACCAGACTATTCTTTTTTGAAACAAAACGAAGATAAAATTAAAGCTTTATTTATAACTCATGGTCATGAAGATCATATTGGAGCTATACCATTCTTATTACAAATGGTAAATATACCTGCTATTTATGCACCAAATCAAGCAAAAGAATTAATAGATATGAAATTAAAAGATCGTAACATTCGTTATGATAATCTTTATGTTTATAATGATCAAACAATTGTTAAATTTAAATACTTTGAAATAGATTTTATTAGAACAACCCACTCCATCCCCGATTCACATGGGATAGTGGTTAAAACTCCTAATGGAACTATCGTAACAACAGGAGACTTTAAGTTTGATCTAACACCTATCGGTCCTATGGCTGATCTTTATAAGATGGCTACTATTGGTCATCAAGGGGTTGATTTATTAATAAGTGATTCTACTAATGCCTTAAACGAAGGAATGAGTATTAGTGAGTCAAGAGTTGATGATACTTTAACTGATATATTTGATAAGTATAAGTATAATAGGATAATTATCGCTACTTTCGCTTCTAATATATATAGATTAAAGCATATATTTGAGTCTTGTTATAAACATAATAGAAAAATTTGTGTATTTGGAAGATCTATGGAAAACAATATTGATATTTCCATAAAAGGTGGATATATTGATCACAAAGAATTACTAATTCGTGCAGATGAAGCTAATAATTTAAAACCAGGAGAAGTAACCATTCTTTGTACCGGATCTCAAGGAGAACCACTTGCTGCCTTATCAAGAATCGCAGATGGAACACATAAACAAATTAAGTTAAGACCAGATGATATTGTAATATTTTCAAGTAGTGCAATCCCTGGAAATGCTTTAAGTATTTCTAAAACAATTAACAAATTATATCTAAAAGGTGTTAAAGTCTTTACAAATATGACTATTAATAGTCTTCATACATCAGGACATGCTAATCAAGAAGAATTAAAATTAATGATTAGATTATTAAATCCTAAGTATTTAATGCCATTCCACGGTGACTATCGCATGCTTAAAAGACATGCAGAACTTGGAATTGATTGTGGTATTCCGAAAGAAAATACTTTTATCTTAAAAAATGGGGATAGTCTTATTTTAAATAATCATAAGATTAGTAAGGGAGAAAGTTATCCTAATACTCCTATTTATGTAGATGGATCAAGAGTTGGTGAAGTTGGAAGTGCTGTTATTCACGATCGTAAGATAATGGCTAATGATGGTATTTTAGTTGTAATTATTAATATTGATTTTCAAGCTAAAAAACTATTAATTAAACCCAATATTACCACAAGAGGATTTGTTCTTGTTAATGAAAATGAAGAACTTTTAAGAAAAATTGAAAATATGGCTGGTAATTTAATTACCAAGAAGTTAAATGATTCTCATGTAAGTTTTAGTGATTTGAAAACAACTATTAGTCAAGATTTATCTAGCTATGTATATGAACTTACTGGAAGAAGACCACTTCTACTACCTATAATTTTAGATGTAAAAAAAGAAGTCAAGGAAAAAATCTAATTCCTTGGCTTTTATTTTGCTTCTTCTAAAGCTCTTGTCTCACGAACAACTGCTATTTTAATAGTACCTGGATATTTTAAAGTTGTTTCAATCTTTTCTTTTATTTCTCTAGCAATACGGTGAGCTTGTAAGTCATCAACTTTTTCAGGCTCTACAATCACTCTTAATTCACGTCCTGCTTGCATAGCATAAGATTTAGAAACACCTTCTATATCTGAAGCTACTGCTTCTAGTTCTGTTAATCTTCTTATATAGTTTTCTAAGGAGTCATTTCTAGCTCCTGGGCGAGATGCCGATAAAGCATCAGCTATCGCTACTAAATTAGCTATAACACTAGTTGAATCAGTATCCCCATGATGAGAAGCAATAGCATTAATGACTACCTCACCTTCTCCATATTTCTTAGCAAGATCAACACCAATACTTACATGACTTCCTTCAATTTCATGATCAACTGCTTTACCAATATCATGTAAAAGTCCGGCTCTTTTAGCAAGATTAACATCTTCACCAATCTCAGCTGCCATAAGACCTGAAAGTTCAGCCACCTCTAAAGAATGGCTTAAAGCATTTTGACCATAACTAGTTCTAAAATGAAGTTTTCCTACTAATTCAATTAACTCAGGATTCATTTTAGTTATCCCAAGTTCAAACAAAGCACCATTTCCATAGTCCATTATTTGTTCTTTCATTTCTTTAGCTACTTTGTCATATACTTCTTCTATTCTAGTAGGATGAACTCTTCCATCTTTTATTAAAGTTTCTAACATAACTCTAGCTATTTCTCTACGTAATGGATCAAAGCTTGATAATACTACTGCTTCTGGAGTATCATCGATAATTAAGTCCACCCCTGTTACCGCTTCAATTGTTCTGATATTTCTACCTTCTCGACCAATTAATCTTCCCTTCATATCTTCATTAGGTAGTGATACAACCGTAACTGTTTGGTCACTAGCAATATCAGCAGCATATCTTTGCATAGAAGTAACTATTAACTCTTTAGCCTTTTTCTCAGCTGTAATTTTAGCTTCCATTTCTTTTTCATTGATATAGACAGTAACCTCTCTTGCCATAGCTTCTTTTACTTTTTGCATTACTACTTCTTTAGCTTTTTCCTTACTAAATCCAGATATTTTCTCTAATAAGTCCAATTGTTCTTTTTTTAAATTCTCCACTTCAATTTGTTCTTGTTGAATTTCTTTTTGTCTTTGGGTTAGTTTTTCTTCTCTCTCATCTAAAGTAGCTTCTCTTTTTTGACAAATCTCATCTCTTTTGTCCATGCTACTTTCGCGTTTTTCTAAACGTAATTCATTCTCTTTTAATTCTTGTTTTTTTTCTTTGATTTCTTTATCAACTTCTTGTTTTAATTGATAATTTTTTTCTTTTGCTTCCATTATAGAATCACGTTTTAATTGATCAGCTTTTTTATTAGCTTCCTCTAACATCTCTTCTATTTTATTTGATGCATTATTTTTTCTTAATGTATTAATTAACATGGTTAACCCAAAACCAATTACTAGTCCAACTAACAATAGTAAAGTGGAGAGTATAAGTTGATTCATTTTTACCTCCACTAAGATTTATAATTTTTCTTATAATCTAATTCTATTGTACGTTGCAATAAAATGAATGTCAAGAAAAGAAAATGTATTTATAATGAGTAAATACTATTTCTTTTCCTTTTTTTCTTTATCTTTATTTAGACTTATTCCATAAAAATCTCTTACTTTAGCTTCTATTTCTTCTTTTAATTCTTTATTATCCCTAAGAAGTAATTTAACATTTTCTTTACCTTGTCCTAACTTTTCTCCTTGATAAGAAAACCAAGCTCCGGCTTTATCTATAATACCAGCTTCTACTCCAAGGTCTACTAATTCTCCTTCTTTAGATACTCCTTCCCCATACATTATTTCCACAATAGCTGACTTAAATGGTGGAGCTACTTTATTTTTAACAACTTTAACAGTAGTTCTATTACCAACTATCTTATCACCTATTTTAATTTGCTCATTACGTCTAATGTCTAATCTTATACTAGAATAAAATTTTAAAGCACGTCCGCCTGGGGTAGTTTCAGGATTACCAAACATAACTCCTACTTTTTCTCTTAACTGATTAATAAAAATAGCAATAGTATTAGTTTTACTAATTGTACCTGATAATTTTCTTAAAGCTTGACTCATTAGTCTTGCTTGTAAACCAACATGTGAGTCACCCATTTCTCCATCAATTTCTGCTTGTGGTACTAAAGCTGCTACTGAATCTATTACTATAATACTAATAGCTTCACTTCTAACTAAGGCTTCACATATTTCTAAAGCTTGTTCCCCAGTATCTGGTTGTGATAATAATAACTCGTTAGTATTAACGCCAAGTCTTCTGGCATAATCAGGATCAAGAGCATGTTCTGCATCAATAAAAGCTGCCCTTCCACCCGTCTTTTGTACTTCAGCAATAGCTTGCAAAGCAAATGTTGTCTTTCCACTAGACTCTGGTCCATATATTTCAATTATTCTTCCTTTAGGATAACCTCCTACTCCTAATGCTACATCAAGTGATAGACAACCACTAGATACCACATCAATTTTCATATGAGAATCCTCTCCAAGACACATAATTGAACCCTTCCCAAACTGTTTTTCAATATCAGCTAAAATCTGGTCTAAATCTTTATTATCTTTTTTTATTGTTTTGCTCATAAATTTTCCTCCTCGTGCAAATGTCTATATACCCATTTTATAAGTAGAATTTTTAAATGTCAAGATAAATTTTCGAACAATCGTTTGTTATATTTTGCCATTTTCAGGCCTATTTTAACTTGAATTTATTATTTTTCCTAAAAAGAATCGCTGAATTTATCAAATTCAAACAAAAAAAGCCCGAAATTAGGCTTTTTCCTTAGCTGGTAAAATTAAATTCTTATTAAGTTTATAATACTCACACATAGAAACAACTGACATAATAGTAGCAAAATATAAGAAGAAATCACTAACTCTTATATTAATCATTTCAAATGGTAAGTTATAAAAGAAAGTTAAAGTAACTCCTACCATCATACTAGCAGTTTTAATCTTTCCACTAGAAATAGCTGCTACTACCTTTCCTTTCCTTGCTGCTTCCATTTTCATAGCATCAACAACAGTATCTCTAAAAATAATAACAACTGGAATAAGGGTTAAAATAAAACCTTTACTAGCAAGAATAATTAAAGCACTATTTACTAAAACTTTATCAGCAATAGCATCTAACATCTTTCCAAGATCAGTAACTTCATTATTTTTTCTAGCTAAATAACCATCTAGAAAATCAGTAACACTTGCTACTACAAATATTACTCCAGCAATTAAGTATTCTAACTTAACATAAACACCACCTACTAAAAAGCTAGGCATATTAATACCAACATCATAGAATGGAAATAGTAACATAAAAATCATGACTATAGTCATAAGTATTCTAGCTACAGTTAACTTGGTTGGTGTATTCATATTTTCTACTTCCTTTCAATTCACTATTAATAACAGGTTTCTTAGTCTTATCTTTAATCAATAAAACCGCAATCACAACAAAAAAGACAAAAATAATAATCCCTATTATTATAGGTAATTTCTTTTTCTTTTGCTTATATACTTTTGTATAAGGAGATGATATTTTTTTCTCTTTCTTTGCTTCCTCTTCTTCTTTTTTCTTTTTAGCTTCCATTATATCATCTAAAGAAATCTTGGAAGTATGTTCAAATAAAAAATCATTAAATTCATCTTGGACCTTTACTTCATCAAGCCCTAAGTACTTAGCATATTCTTTTATTATTTTTTTTATATCATAAACATCTTTAAAGGCTTTAGTGTTAGCACTTTCCAAATTTTCAAGCAAATCAGTGGAAACATTTAAATCACTGGCTGCTTCTTCTAGACTAACACCATGTTTTATTCTAGTCTCCTTTAAGTGTTCTCCTAATTCTTTCATAATCAACCTCAGTTCCAACAAAATAATAATACTTTATAAGCCATGTTTTGTACCTATTACTAGGTGGCAAGTATCTATCTACTATTACTAGTCCTCCAATCCATTATCTTTCTTTCATGGAGACTCCCCTACCAAAATTTGGGTTTCTCGCTCGTGGGGTTTACCTCGTTTCACCCTTTCGTTTCCAAAAGTATCGTTTCTGTGGCACGTTATCACTTTATCATGGGATAATCCTTTAGATAAAGTTTTGCCGTTAGAATAAATCTACCTTAGGTTATTTTTTCCCTAAGCACGAACACTACTATCATCACAGATAGTGCGAGCATGGACTTTCCTCTAGGTTACCCTAGCACTTGCCCAAGTATTATTCACTGTCTTTACCAAATACTGCTTTTTCTAAATTGCTAAGTCTTCTTAAAATATCCAAATTAGTGATTTCCATTGTATCTGATTTAGAATTTTTAGCTATTTCAGCATCCATTGAAACATTTCGTAATTCTTGTTTTAAGGACATAATTTCTTTTAATAATTCAGTTTTTTCTTTTTCCATACTTTCAATTATTTTATAAAACTGTTCATAGTCAGAAATTATCATATCCAAGAATTCATCAACTTCTTTTAATCTGTATCCACGAGTATCAATCTTAAAATCTTTCTCTAAGATTTCTTGTGGTGTAAGTGTAATTTTGTTTTGATACATATTTATCACCAATCCCTTTACATACTATATTCTAGCAATAAAACTACTTATTTGTCAATTGTTTCAACCTTATTAATACATCAATTTTTTTAGCAATAGAAATATTTTCAATCATAGAATTTAAACATACAATTACATCTTGACTTTTCATCTGTTTCACCTCAATTTTATTCTACATATTTTTTAATTATTAGACAACTAATTCGACAAAGCATTACTTTATTTGACAAAGAAAAAAAATCTATTTATAATTGATATTACTTTGGGAGGGTTAATATATATGGAAACAAAAAACATAATGATTCGTTTAGATAAATTTTTAAAAAAAGAAGAAAGTAAAGAATTATTTTCTATGCTAGGAAAAACTATAACTGTGGAAGATGGTTGGATTACTATGCGAAAAGGTAGAAAAAAAGAGGAAGTTCTTCTTTTACAAGATGACAATAATAGAGTTCGTATCAAAGGAAAAGATACTGCCATTAGTCTAAGACAAAATGATGATGATTATGTAGTTGATCATATTCAAACTGGTGATATAGAAAACCAAGATATAGACTTTTCTATGCGAATGATAAAAGATAAAAAAGGAAATAGTAAATATCGTATTAGAACTATTGAAGATGATGGTGAAGTTATCTGCTGGTTTGGTAAGAATGAAGTTTCTTTTGAATATTCAAAGTTTGAAGATAAAAAATACTTTTATAGAGGAGAAAACGAAACTAATATTAGATTAGAAGAAGAAAAAAAATCTTGTTTTGCTACTATATTAAACTTAGAAGCTAAATACACTACTTTAACTGGCCTAATTTCTAGTGAAATACCACTAGTAAATGAAATGATTGGCCATTGTAGTCCTATTACTAAGAAAAATCAAGAGATAAAAATATATCAAATGAAGAAAAAAAATAGGTAAATCCTATTTTTTTATATTTAAAAGATAGAAAAAGCAAATGAAATGATATATAATATATACTAGGTGAATGAAATGAATTATCCTGGTGGAATAAAAAAGACAAACAACCATCTTATTAATTATAAAAATCGTGGAATGAACTTAGAAGATGACTTAAATCAATCAAACCACTATTATAAGGAAAAGAATATAGCTTATATCTATAAAAAACCTACTCCAATAAGAGTTAGTAAAGTAGACTTTAAAGGAAAAAGTGCCATTATTAAAGAGGCCTTTTATATGGAACCTTCTACTACTGACTATAATGGTATTTATAAAGGCTATTACATTGACTTTGAAGCAAAGGAAACAAAGAATAAAACTTCATTTCCTCTTGCTAATATTCATCTTCACCAACTTAAACATTTAGAAAATATTTCAAATGCTGGGGGAATTGGTTTTTTAATTGTCCGCTTTACAACACTTTCTGAAACTTATATACTAATGAATACTGATTTACAAGATTATATAAATAAGGAAGAAAAAAAATCTATTCCACATGATTATTTTGTAAAGCACGGATATCTTTTAAAAGAAGGCCTTCGGCCTAGAATAGATTATCTAAGTATTATAGATAATATTTTGGAGGTAAAAAATGAAAAAAAAGACAACACAAAAGTCTAATAGTAATTTAACCTTAATATTATTAGGATGCTTCTTAGTCTTAATGATTATTAGTTATTTTATTATAGGCTGGTTATTAACTGTTTTCTTAGGAGTAGGTATTTTAATAATAGTTGGTCTTGCTAGACTACTAGATAAAGTTAAAAATAAACCAAAACAGAAAAAAATACTTAATATTATAATAATTGTTATATTATCTTTAGGTATATTAGTAATGCTTCTTGGAATTTTATTCTTAGCTTATGTAGTTATTAAGGCCCCTAAGTTTGACGTTAATCAGTTAAACGAGAAAGAACCAAGTATTCTTTACGATATTGATGGTAATGAATTTGAACGACTTGGAACGGAAATGAGAGAAAAAGTAACTTACGATGAATTACCTGAAGTATTAGTAGATGCTATTGTCGCTACTGAAGACTCAAGATTCTTTCAACATAACGGATTTGATGCTCCAAGATTTTTAAAGGCATCATTAGGACAAGCAGTGGGACACAGTGATGCTGGTGGTGCTTCTACCCTATCTATGCAAGTTATTAAAAATTCGTTTACATCAGCTGATGACCATGGTATTAAAGGAATCATTAGAAAATTTACTGATATTTATTTAGCAGTATTTAAACTTGAAAAGAACTATACCAAGGAACAAATAATTGAGTTTTATGTAAATAACCATAACCTGGGTGGTAATATCTATGGAGTTAAACAAGCAGCTCTTGCCTATTTCAACAAAGATATTGGTGATTTAAACTTAGCAGAAGCTTCTGTTCTAGCAGGAATGTTTAAAGCTCCTAACTTATATAAACCAACTAATACTGATAATATTAAATCAGTTACTAGAAGACGTAATACTGTTTTATACCTAATGGAAAGACATGGTTATATAACAAGTGACGAGCGAAAAATGGCTAGCGATATTTCTATTGAATCTTTAGTAGATTATAATGTATCTGCTCAAAGTGGTTTATCTAAATATCAAGGATATATTGATACTGTAGTAGATGAGTGTATTGCTAAGTATAAAGCTGATCCCTACACAGTTTCTATGAAAGTATACACTAACTTAGATAGATCAAAACAAGATGGTGTTGACAAAGTAATGAATGGGGAAACATATACTTGGGCAAATGACACTATTCAAAGTGGTGTAAGTGTCCTAGATAGTGCTACTGGTAAAATTCTTGCTATTGGAGCCGGTCGTAATAAAAAAGGTGCTAAAGAACTAAATCTTGCTACTAGTGATGAGATTAAAAGACAACCTGGTTCTACTGCAAAACCACTATTTGATTATGGTCCACTAATTGAATATAATAATGCTTCAACCTATGGATATAATGATAATGGAAATTATAAAATGTTTGTTGATGAGCCGTATTCTTATACTAATGGTAAATCAATTAATAACTGGGATGGAACCTTTATGGGAGCTATAACTATGAGAAAAGCTTTGTCTTTATCTAGAAATATCCCTGCTTTAAAAGCATTCCAACAAGTAGATAACAAAAAGATTATTGAATTTGTTCAAAATCTTGGAATTGAACCAGAAATAGAAAATGGTAAAATTCATGAAGCACACTCTTTAGGAGCCTTTACTGGTGTTAACTCTTTACAAATGGCTGCTGCTTATGCTGCTTTCTCAAATGGAGGATACTATAACGAACCTTATTCAGTTAGTAAGGTAATCTTTAGAGATACAGGCGAAGAGAAAAAACATGAAGGTACTAAAAAACAAGCAATGAGTGATGCTACTGCTTATATGATTACCAGCATCTTAGATGATGTTACTCTTATTGGTACTGGAAATATGGATAAAATTGCTATGAAAACTGGTACTACAAACTTTGACCAAAAAACAAGACAAACCCTTGGTATGAGTGATGATGCTATTCGCGATTCATGGGTAATTGGATATACTACTAAGACAGTTATTGGTATGTGGTATGGTTATAAAGACACAACTAGAGACTTAGTTGGTCAAGGATTATACTGTCATAACTTAAAATGTACAATTCAAAGAGATAAGTTATTTACAGCTATCGCTAATTCCGTATTTGAAAAAAATAAAGAAGAATTTAAAATGCCTAATAGCGTAGTTAAATTAGGAGTAGTTGTAGGAAGTAATCCTGCTAAAATTGCTGGTGCAGGTTACTCTGGTGCCGTTACTTATGAATACTTTAAAAAAGGTAGCGAACCAACTAATACACAAACAGAAGAAAGCAATTTAAGTGCTCCAACTAATCTTAAAGCAACATATAATAGTAGTAATAATTCCGTTAGTCTTTCTTGGAATGCCGTTACTCCACCAAGTAATAGTTCTTATGGAACATTTGGTTATAACGTATATTTCAACAACACATTATTAGGATTTACTAGTAATACATCATTCACTGTAACCAATCCAAGTAATCCATATGGTACTTATAAAGTAATTGCTACTTATAAGAGTTATGATGGAATCAAGAGTAATGCTGCTACTTATGAATTAAAGAAAGTAAGTACTACTTTAAAAGTAACTTACAAAACAATCAGCACTACTTCATACGATATATCTGATATTAGTAATTATGTTACTGTAACAGAAAATGGCAACGATATAACTAGTGAAACTAGTAACTGGAAGTTGTCATCTATCACAGGTCCAGGTGGTGTATCACTATCAACTTCTACACTATCAACACCAGGTACTTATACTTTAAAATATAAATTTAGTTATGATGGTGAAACTAAAGAAACCGGTAATATAACCGTTACTATAACAGGTGGTACAAGTACTCCAGACCCTACTAATCCTGATGATACAGTATCAGGTACATAAAATAAAAACATTAGTCTAAAATAAAAGGCTAATGTTTTTTAAGTATAAAAAAAGAATTGGTCTATTTATCAGTAGAACCAAATCCTCCATTTCTAACTCCTTTAGCAATATCATTATCAACAGTTAAATACTTTTCAAATACTGCTTGACCAATTACATCACCTTTCTTAACATGTAATTCTTCCTTACCACAATTAAAGAAAGCAAAATAAATATGTCCATCATTATTTTCATTACCATAATAATCAGAATCTACTAAACCAACACTATTAGCAAGAACAAATCCTTTCTTTGGACCACTACTTCTATTAAGTAAGAAAATGCACTCATCATCCATACAATAAGCTTTTAATCCTGTAGGAACTAAAGTTGGTTTAATTCCTTTTTCATAAATAGGAATAACTATATCATCTGCTGCTTCTATATCATAACCAGCAGCATGTTTAGTTCCTCTTACTGGTAAATGTATATCCTTATCTTCATATCCTTTAACTACTTCAAATCCTCTTGTTTTCATAACTTCTCCTAACTATTTACTGCACACTGTACTACAGTTGCTTTATCACTATCACCTATATTACTATTATCTATATATAGGACTACTTTTCCTTCTTCTATACTTTTTTTAACATCAATTATACGTTGATTACTACTACCTACATAATGTAATCTATCATCATGAAGTTTCATAACAAATTTACCTTCTAATAAGACATCAATACAATTTAAAATATCATCTAGATTTTTATCAACTTCTCTTTGAGCGATTAATTCTTCCCAAGTATATCCGGTATAACTCCAAATAGTTTTATCCTTATATAGTTGTTTAACATTCATAACTAAGTCTCTTATCGTTTTTCTATTACCAAGGAAGAGTGGATCTCCTCCTGATAAAGTTAATCCACTACACCAGTCTTGGTCAAGTTCATGATAAATTTCTTTTATTGTATCATCA
This sequence comes from uncultured Bacilli bacterium, assembly GCA_934177545.1. Classification (GTDB taxonomy): domain Bacteria; phylum Bacillota_I; class Bacilli_A; order RF39; family UBA660; genus Onthousia. The sequence goes on along the minus strand of CAKPPI010000003.1, from coordinate 26,435 downwards.
TCAAATTCTACTCCATCATCAGGATTCCACGTAATAGCATTTTGACAACCTGGACATTTATGAGAACATCCACTTACCCATAATACAACTCGTAATCCTTCACCATTTAACATATCAGCTTTTGTTACATTATGATATCTCATCTACATACTCTTCCTTTCTGAAATTTCTACCATCTTAGCATGATTAAGTCTCGTATCACCATGTACTCTTGAATATGATAAATATCCATTCATACGATCAATCTTTGTAAGATCATCACTTCCACATTTTGGACAAGTATCCATATCTAATTCTTCATGACCACAGACATTACAGTAAGAAAGTGATAAGTTAACTCCTTCATAAAAACCTTTATCCATAGCTCTTTCAACATAAGTTTCCATCGCTTTTCTATTATAGTTTAAGTTATAACGAACATACTGAATACGGCCACCTTTAAATAACTCCCAGAATCTTCCTTCTAAATCTTGTTTTTGTATACCAGTAATATTTTCCCAAACTCCACAGTGGAAACTGTTAGAAACATATTCTCTATCAGATACGCCTTTAATAATACCATATTTCTTTCTAAATTGTTCAACTTGCGTACCGCATAAACTTTCAGCTGGAGTTCCATAAATAGCATATAAAATTCCATCCTCTTTTTTAAACTCTTGTGTCTTATCATTAATATATTTCATAACTTCAAGAGCAAATTCACCATCTTCTACCAAACTCTTACCATTATATAACTCTTGTAATTCATTTAAAGCTGTTACTCCAAAAGAAGCAGTAGATGATTTTAAGATTGGTTCAATAGGCTCATTTGGTTTTAATCTACCTCCATAGAATCCTCCCTCACAGTAAGCAAGTGGATTAGTAGATGCTTTCTTCTTAGCTAGATAATTATAAGTACGAATATGAATCTTACGAATCATTTCTAGATAATAATCAAGTACTTCATAAAAATCTTTTTGTTCTTCTCTAGACTTAGCTAAAATCATTGGTAAATTTAAAGAAATTGCTCCAATATTAAATCTTCCAATGAATACAGGTTGATCATCTTCATCAGCTGGTTCCATTCCACCTCTTTCAAACCAAGGAGATAAGAAAGCACGGCATCCCATCGGACTAATAATCTTTCCATATTTCTTAAACATTGAAGGAACATATCCTTCACCTGTTAATGATAAGTAATCAGGATACATTGTCTTACTACTACAGTCTAGAGCATCTTCAAATAGATAATGCATCTTACCACCTTCTCCATGAAGATTTTTATCATATAAGAATACTAATTTTGGGAATAAAGTTGGTTTTCTATATCCAGGCTTTCCTTGTCCTTTTTGATGAGTTTTTAAAATTATTTCACTAATCATTTGACCAAATCTATCTTCTTCATGTCCAAAAGTAAATGTTACAAATGGATAATCACCACGAGAAGAACCAACACTATTTAATTTATATTCAATACCTTGATAACCTTGTTCACATTCACGTCTTGTCTTCTTCCAAGCATACTCTTCAGCCTTTTCTGGGTCTTCATTATTAGTTATTTCCATATATTCATCATAATACTTATTATAACTTTTCTTAGCATATGGAGTCAAAATAGTATCAACTTCTGGTACTGTAAAACCACCATATTGCATAGCTGCTGTATTGATAATTACATCTCCCATAACATCATAAGCAGTATCAAGACTCTTTGGTTCATTATACCATAAATTACCCATTTCAAAGCCATCTCTCATAACAGCACCAACATCACATAAACAACAGTTCATTGTATCACGTCTAGCACTCATATCATGAACATAAATATAGCCATCATCACAAGCTTCTATCTCTGCCTTTGTTAAGAAAAACTTCTTATATAATTCCTTATTTAAGTTACCATATACCAAACTTCTTTGTGTAGATACTAAAGCACTATCGGTATTAGAGTTTTCTTTATCTCCAATATAATTAATTGCTTGAGCCTTCTTATAAACTTTATCTAAGATATGTACAAAATCATTCTTATAGTTACGATACTCTCTATAGCTTTTAGCTACTAATGGATTAACCTGCTCTAGTGCTGCTTCTACACAATTATGAATTTGACTAACTTCAGCATCACTAGTTTGATTTTTTAATAAATCAATTACAATATTAACAACTTCATCTTTTGCTTCATCAGTTAAATCAACCATTACTCTCTCAGCACTTTTTTCAATTGCACTTCTTATTTTTTCACCATCAAATGGTTGTTTAGTCCCATTCTTTTTTATAATATTAATAGGTGGATTTTTGTATCTATTTTTCTTTTCCTTTCTTTCTTTTTTTACCTCTTTAACTTTTGCCATTTTTTTTACACCTCTTTGTTTTCTTTTTATTCATTCGACAACTCGATTATACTCACTATTTTTAGTTAAATGCAACAGTTTTTATTATTTTTATATTTTTATTTTTGTTCGATTTACATATTTTTTATTTAAAAAAACATTTTATGTCTTTTGAGCATATTTTTGTTTTTATCCTTTATTTATAAGGCTTTTAAAGAAAATATGTATTATTTTTTCAAAATGTTTTTTTTGAGTGTTTTTTTAAATCATTGATTTTATAAGTATTTATAAGTATAATTAATATAGAAAAAAGGGAGTGTAAATTATATATGATAAATATGTCAACATTTGACACTTTAACAGTTGTCAAAAGAAGTGGTCAAAGAACTAGTTTCCAAGGAGAAAAAATAGCCCTTGCTATTCAAAAAGCTTTCCATTCATTAGATATTCCCTATAGGGATGAAGATGTTAATAAAGTATATTCTAAAGTACTTAAAAAGATAGAAAAAGAATATAAAGATAGAAAAACAATAAATATTGAAAATATTCAAGATTTAATTGAAGAAGTTTTAAAAGAAAATAACTTTGAAGATGTTTATGTTGCCTTTTCTACTTATAGAGAACATAGAAATGCTTCAAGATCTGCTTTTGTTATGAAACAGCAACACAAGTTCTTAAAAGCTATAGAAAGACTAGGTCTAGATAATATTGATGATAACCTAAAAGAACGTCCTAATTCATTTCTATTACAGTTTGGAGAAACTATCTCATCAGAATTTGCTAAAGCCTATCTATTAGATACTAAAACAGTAAGATGCCAAGATGCCGGAATATTTAACTTACATTCTATAGAAACTATACCATTTGGAATGATAGCAACTTGTGATGTAGACCTTATTGAACTTGCTACTCTTGATACTGATTTTGCCAAAGAGTTAAATTCTATAGACAAAATTAGTACCTATCTAAATAGAATTAAACTATATCTAGATAGTCTTAGTAAAGAAGTGTATCAAAGTATCTCGTTAATTAATTTTGACTTAGTCTTAGAAAGTATCTTACTTAAAGAATTTAAATCTATCTTAAAAGAATATATTGATATATATTTAGAGGCTAATTATTTAACTAGCTATTTAACTATAACAGGTATTGATAATATAACATCTTTTGATATAACTCCTGCTTACCTTGCCATAGATAATAATACCCCTTTATATTTGGCATTTTCTACTATTATTAAGAAAGCTAAAATGAAATGTGAAAAGAACTTTACTATTTCTTTAAAGACTTTCTTTAAGACTATAACTTTTCCCTTAGCAATTAACTTTGGAACTAATAATTCTACGAAAGAATTAATAATAAAATCACTAGTAAATAATAAATATATTGAATATTACTATCAAGGAGAAATGACTGAAGAGATAGCCACTACTATGCTTAACTACTCTAACCTATATTTTATTAATAGAGATGCTTCTTTTAATAAAGTTATTAAAGAGAGCGTTAACTATGGTTATAATTCCCTAAGAGTTATAGAAGATAATACTACTATTGATAAGAAAATTATTGGCGGTAAGGGTAATATATCATGTATATCTATTAATCTAGTTAGAATAGTCCTTAAAAGTATGAATATAAAGGCAAAAAAAACTGATTATAGATTATTCTATCAAGAACTAGAAAAAGTATTGAAACAGGCCAAAGATGCCCTTTTAGAGAGATTTGAACTACAAGTAGATAAAACTATTCTCCACTTTCCAACTTTATACCAGTTAGGTACTTGGCACGATGGAGAAAAATTAAAGGATAAAGATAGATTAAGAAAACTATTAAAGCATGGTACCCTAGCTTTTCATATAGTCGGTCTATCAGAAGCAATTTACACTTTAACAGGAAATAAAGATGAAGAAATAACTTACAATCTTGCTAAAGATATTTTAAAGTTCATGCAAAAAAAGATAGATAATTATAGTGAACAAAACAATCTAAATTTTGTCTTAACCGCTTATAAAGATAACAACATAGAAACAGAATTTAAAAAACAAGATGCTGCTATATTTGGTAAAATAAAAGATGTTACTAACAAAGATAAATATTTAGAAGGTATTACTCTTCCTATAGATGATTTAAAACAAGCTAATTTACAAAAATATTTATTAGGAGGTTCTTCTTTAGAAGTAATAGCAAAAGATGAAAAACAATTATTAAATAAATATCAATCTCTAAAAGATAACAATATAGGATGTTTTAATGTAAAAAGAAAAGAGCTACCAACCAAGTAGTTCTTTTACTTTACTATAAGTGAAGATGTATTAGAAGGGCTTATTCCATATCTATTTGCAAAAAGTTCTTTTCTATCTATTAATGATGATACAAAATATTCATTATCTTTATGCTTTTCTAATGACACTATTCCTTCATATCTTTCTCTTTCTCCAGCTTCATCATATTCATATATATCTTCCATTATTGACTCATCAGAAATTAATTCTAATTTAGTTAATGATGCCTTGCTAGGAGAAATATCATTTCGGTTAAAATAATATTGACCTAAAAAAACATTATCATAGTCAGTTTGTTTAATCATTGCTTGATTTCCCATAATTAATTTATCTTCAAATGTTAAAAATATACGTTCTTTCCGATCCATTGTAGGATAAAAACCACAACAACTAAGTTTCTTTTCTACTCTATCTTGCTTTTCTTTTGAAGAAAAATCTTTAAAACTCAAACTACCCATTCTTATATTACCAACTCTTATTTGATGAATAGTATCTACACTAGAAAAGACAATTTTCACTCTACCAATATTCTCTTTTAGATATGCATTAATTGTTGCAAAAAAGCTTTGGTTTATTTCTTCTTTTTTATAGCCAGTTAATAGATAAAGACATAGTTCTGTAAGCTCTTTATAGTCTTCATCTTCAAATTCATTTAAATGTTCATTAATATAATCACATGTTTGATTTAGTAAATCTATACCTTTTTTACTTTCTACCCTTTTTTCAAGGGGTATAACTCTTCTCATAATAAATTCTCCTCTTATTCACTTTTTGACAATACAGCTTTAGTTTCATGTTCTTTACCATCACGTAAGTAAGTAAGGGTAATTGTATCACCTGGTGCATATTTATATAATTCGTAACGAAGATATGCAGCATTTTCTACTTCTTCTCCATTAAGTTTAGTAATAATATCTCCTTCTTTTAAGTCTGATTTAGAAGCACCAGTACCACTTACTATTCCTGCTACTACTACTCCAGTTTTAACATCATTTGGAATATTATAATTACTACCAAAACGAGACTGTTTAACATCAGATACATTTACCATTTGTACTCCTAATTGAGGCCACTTAATTTCTTCACCTTTTTCTAAAGTTTCAATCTTAGACATAGCATACTCAATTGGAATAGCAAATCCCATACCTTCTATTTCTTCTTTAACTAATTTCATAGAAATAACACCAATTACTTCTCCATTAGAATTCATAAGTGGTCCCCCACTATTACCTGGATTAATTGAAGCATCTGTTTGTAAAACTTTCATAACCCAGTCACCAGAACTAGTTCCATAACCATTACTACTTGTACTAACAGTTACCATTCTATCTTTTCCTGCTAAATGTCCAGTAGAAACACTTCCTTGATATTCATTACTAACAGGTGTTCCAATAGTAAATACTAAATCACCTAGTTTACTATTTTCACTAGTACCAATAGATAATACTGTTAAATCTTTATTCTTTTTAATTCTAATTACTGCAATATCAACATAGCTATCACTACCTAATACTTCAGCATCTAACTCTTCTTCTTTACTAGTTACTACTGTTACTTTATTATTACCATCAATTACATGATGATTAGTTATAAGATAATCATATTTATCATCTTCTTTATAAACAAATCCAGTACCAAAACCAGCTAATTCATTATTTTGATAATTTCTAACAATAACAACACCATCATATACTTTAGATACTGATTGACTAATTCCTGAACCATCTACTAATACTTTAGTACAATTTTTACTACTACAAGTAGCACCACCACTACTAGTAGTTCCTTTAGATGAAGTAGTTAAATTACCATTTACTACTACATAAGTTAAAACTCCTCCTAAAATAAACGCTACTATTATTAAAATACTATCTTTAAGTTTATCAATTTTCATCTTCTTCATAACTCCTCTCTATTTTTTCAATTTGTTCAAAGTTAGTAGGAAATCCCATTCGCTTTAAAATATCTTCTACTTTAATTGTATGTAGATTATAAGATAAATTATTTATCTCTCTTTCAAGTTCTAACATCATATTTTTAAATTCTTCTTCACTTAGCATATCTTTCATAATAATCACTAGTGCAAAGACATCATTCTTACCTTGAACATACCCTTCATCATCTTCTTCAATATTTAACAGTTTATGATAAATGGTATTAGGTATAACTTTCTGTGTTCTATTTTCATATAAGATATCTTCATGAGCACATAAATTACGATAGTTAGATAATATTGGTAGATATGTTATCATTGTAGATACATTTAAATGGTAGATATCACAAATCTTTTTTTGATCTTCATATTTTAAAATAGAAAATAATTCTCCTACTATTCCAAATGATAAAACTTTAACTAATATCCATAAAGGTACGTAACCATAATTCATCATATAATGACAAGTAGCCGTATGCTCCCTACCATTAACTCTTATTTGCCTTTTCATCTTATGAATTAAATCATTAACCTGCCTTGTTTTAGTTTTATCTTGGGTAAAGTTCTTAGATTTTAAATAATCTTTTTCTCTATAACCATATCTTTTAGATAATTGATACGAAAAAATTGATTTTAAATTATTTTCAACGATAAGTAAATTTTTAAAGAAAACATTTCTAATCCCACGATCAAACAAAAAGATACTATATAATTCTTCAAAAGTAGCCCCTTCTAAAAATCTTTTATCTTTCATACTTTTCATCAAAGGATAACGATAACCATTTAAAAAGAAGTAATTTTCTCTAAGTAATACCTTCTTAGCAAAGTCTGGATCATCAATAGTAAGTCCTTTATATTTCATTATTTCAATTTGTTCTTCTAGGTTTTTAAACTGTTTTTCTATCATCTTTCCACCTACCTAGGGTAATTATACCACATAACTACTTAAAAAAATATGAATTTTTGATGAAAATATGTGATATACTTTTGTAAAGGATGTGGTAAAAGATGCCGGCAACAGTTACTCATGCTTATTTTGGCATGGACGTTTACAACAATTTACCTATTGGCCTAAAAGAATTATTAATGGATGAGAAAAAAAGTATTAGAATGTTTGCTCAAGGAATGGACCCTTTCTTTTTTTATCATAAAATTTCTTTAAAGAATGGCAAGAAACAACAAGACTTTGCTCTTTATTTTCATACTAATAAAACTAGAGAGTTTTTTATAAATTTAGTTAACTATATAAGATATAATGATTACTATCAAGTTCCTGACGTGATGGCCTATCTTTATGGTTTCATCTCCCATTATGTCTTAGATAGTACTATTCATCCCTATGTTTTTTATAAAACTGGTGAATTTATAAAAGGTGATAAAGAAAGTTATAAGTACAAAGGATTACATCACAATATGGAAGTATTTATTGATAATTATTTAATAAATAACCGAGAAAAAGGTAAAGTTTATTCTTTTCAATTCTATGATTTTTGCTTTGATTTTACTCCTTTTTCTAAAGAACTAGAAGAAGTAATTGATTATGCCTTCAAAGAAACCTTTGGTATTACAGAAATGAGTAAATTCTACAAACAAGCTTTAAAGGATATGCATTTTGCACTTAAGTATTTTAGATATGATAAAACAGGTGTTAAAAAATGCATCTATACAGTTTGTGAGAAAATAACACCTAAAACAATGTTTCCCTTCTCGACTATCTCTTATCATGTATCCTTAACTGATAAAAGAAATTATCTAAATAATGACCATACTAAATGGAATCATCCTTGTCTAAAAAGAGAAAAACATGAAGAAAGTGTTGATGAATTATATAATAAGGCTCTAGAAGAAGCTTTAAGTATTATTAAAAAAGTTAATTACTATATAAAAGATACTAAGAAGATAGACTTAAACAAGGTATTTAAAAATCTATCTTATAAAACTGGTAAAGATTGTGACAAAGATTATGAATTAAAATATTTTGAATTTTAGAGTATAAATAGATAATTTTTAGAAATACTACCTACTAGGTGATATAATGTTAGAAAAATACAAGGTAGTAAAGGAAAAGAATGAAGATGTTTTATATTTATACTTATCTATGAATTATGAATTTGCTAAAGATTTAGATGACTACAATCTAGACAATTTAGATAAGAACTGGTTAATTAATCAAAGAATTCAATTTAATGGCAATAAAGTAGTTATCTTTATAGATGGTATTCCTACTAAAGTAGTATTATTAAATGATAATGATAAAATTATGTCTGACAAAGATATTATTCTAACTCTTGATACTGATGATAAAATATCTTTAGATAAACTACTTTTAAGCATCTTGTTTAGTAACATTACTATATTCTTAGAAGAAGAAGCTTTAAAAGCTATAACTATTCTTTATCGTAGTGAACTGATTAAAAGATATAGGAATAAAGAAAAGATATCTAAAGATAATCATCACTTTTCTTATGTTAATTTAAACTATTACAAATTACTTTATCCAAATACTTACAAGATGTATGAGACTTTATTTAGAAAGGTAATAAAAGCTACTGACGGAGAATATCTAGTGTATAACAAAGAACCAATAGAAGCTTACATTCACTTAGTAAGTAATGGTTACACAGAAACTAATAGTAATATTCCTTATCTAAAACAAACAGAAAGTCTTTGGGATTTAGCATATCCTAATTATATGAATCAAAAATACTTTTCAGTAGAAGAATTAAGAAAAAGATTAAATATCAAAGATAAGAATATTAATATTGAAATTAAACAGTTAAGTCCTAGTAATAGAATTTTAAAATTACAAGTAAATGATAAGATTTTCAATTCACTTGATTTAATGACTAGACTAGATTTACCTTCTGCTGATATTACTATTCTTGTCTTAAAACAAGGATTTACTTTTATTACTAGAGGGATTGGTAATGGTTATGGATTAAGCATCGTTGGTGCAAACGCTCTAGCTAAACTTGATTGTAACTATAAACAAATATTAGGATACTATTTTCAAAATGTAGTGTTATATACTAAGGAAGAGTCTAAAATATAGATTCTTTTTTATTTTAGTTGCTTCTTATCTCTTTCTAAATCTTTTAATGACCTCTTAGGAGTTGGCAATTTTTCTGGCATAGTTCCACCATTTTTAGCAATAACCTCTCTAATATTTTTTCCAATATTATAATGTGTTTCATTAGCTGCTTGCTCACTAGATATATTATCTTTTTTTAGTTTTGCCTCTGTCTGACTAATTCTAAAAAGATTAGCTATTAACTCTTCACTACCCATATTATCTAAGATATCTTCTCTATATCTTAATTTTTTTCTCTTAGCAATATCATCAGCAGTTTCTCCATTATATAACCCTCTATATCCAGCATTATGAAATTTATCAAAGTTTTTAACACCACAGTTTTTAGCAATTTGATTTAAAGAATAGTTACCTTTTCTAGTTAAACTTCTTTGATAAAATCTTTTCTCATCTTCAGTTAAATTATCATATTCTTTTTCTGTTAACTCTTGTTTTCTAGTTTGCACTGCAAAATATGTTTGTCCTAAAGCAACTACCTGCTTTCTAGAATCAGCATTCTGAACAATTAAGTAGCAAGCATATCTAGATAACCTATAATCTATGATATTTCTTGAAGTCTTAGAACCTATTTTAACCATTTTTCCCACCTGGACAAAATGGTCTGTTACTCCATAATTACTTTTTTCACAAGCAATTTTTGCATTTTCAATTACATTACAAAACTTATCCCATCTTTTGTATTCTAGTACTACTTGTAATTCTCTAGCATACCAATATTCCTTATCATTTTCATTAGTATGTTTAATCCTTTCAAAAATTGTTTCACTGTATTCATTTATTTGATTCATGTTCCACCTCCAAAAAATTTTAAATATATAATATTACAAAAACATATGTTCGTCAATACTTATTTTAAACATTTTTATAATTCTTTTTGAAAGTACTCATAAACTCCCCTAGTTATACTTAAAGCTAGTCTTTTTTGATAATCTTCTTTTTGTAATAAATATCTATCATTTGGATTAGATAAAAAACCACATTCTATTAAAACACCAGGTACTCTAGTATTAGAATATAAATAAAGATTAGTCTTCTTAATAATCCTCTTAGTCTTAAACTCCTTTTTAAATTCATTATGAATGCTTTCTGCTAATAAGAGATTATTCTTATTTATAGAATGATATAAAACCTCTTGTCCTCTACCATTCCCTGCATTTATGTGAATAGAAAGATATAAATCACTCTTTTTATTTTGAATAAATAATATTCTTCTATATAAGTCTCCTCTTTTCTTTCTAGCATCCCACTTACTAGATAAATCTTCATCAACCATCCTAGTCATATAAACAGTTGCCCCATTTTCTTCTAATACTTTTTTTAACTGATAAGATATCTCTAAATTTAAATCTTTTTCCATAAGTTTACCAGACATAGTCCCACTATCTCGCCCACCATGCCCGGGATCAATTGTAATTATTTTTCCTTCCAGTGGTAATATATTATTCATTTTAGCATCCACTAATTGAAGTGATATTAATAAGGTTAAAAAAAGTATTAACATTAAACTCTTATATTTTCTAATAAACATATAAAAACACCTAGTAAATTTTATGTTTACTAGACAATTTTAATCACAATAATAACAGGATAATTAAATAAGTAACTTTACTTAGATTTATTTAAATTTTTTCTTTCTTTTGTAGCAATTAACGTTCCATCTGTCTTGTAAATTGATACTCAAATGACATCATCATATAAATTTAAAGATCTATTCAAAATATCATCTACAGAAGTAAAAGAAGGGATATCATCCTCTTTTGCTTCTTATTCAAAATTTATATGTATTATATTTTTTTCTGCAATTCCATTGTTAAGTCTTTAAATATTAATAATAATGTTGATTTACCACTTCTTCTAACACCAGTTATTATCTTTATAAAATCATTTAAATTGCCAATCACATAATAACATAAATATGCTTTTTATAAAGTTTTGCAAGTACACTTGCAAAACTTCTTACTTTTTGACACTTTTGATGATATATTTACTTTTTTTAAATCAGATATCATAAAAAAGTAACAACTTATTCATTCACTGCCAAACAAGCATGATTAATTGTACCAGTTATTAGATTACTAACTTTTAAAACTATTATCTCTGGATTCTCAATCATTCCCTTATCAATCCAGTCTAAAACTATAGAAACAAAAGCATACTTATAAAAATCTGTTATAAACTTTTTATCTTCTTCTCTTAAATTTTTACCTTTAGATTCTTCAACTATCTCACTATATATAATCGGATAAACCAATCTATATAAATTAGTTCTTAATACTTCAACGGAAACAGAATGATAAATATTTTCTACAACCTCTTTTTCATTTAAGACCACTTCAAAAATCATCAAAAACTTATCTTCCCATTTTTCACATTCATCATTTTTATTCAAAATATTATCCACTTCATCAATGCATAGCCATTCAACTAAATCTTTTATATCTTGAAAATGATAATAAAAAGTTTGTCTATTTATATCACATTTATTGGCTATATCAGTTATTGTTATCTTATTAAATCTTTTCTCTTTTAATAAATCTTTAAATGCATATCCTATCGCTCTTTTTGTTGTTAATTTACTCATTTATCGTCACCATTAATATTATATAAGAAAAAAAACATGAAATAAATAATTATTCCATATTTTTTCTACTTAAACAAACCACTATCTTTTAAAAGTATCTCTATATCTGTACCTTTAGCTTTTTTCATTACAACTTTAATTAATTGTTTTTCTACAAAAGTAAGGGGAAGTTCATCTACTGTTTTTTTATCAACAGCGTAATAACAAGCTTTTAATAGTTCTCTAACATCATATTTACTACCCCAAACTTCAGGAACTGCCCTATCTACTTTTAAAAGTGTATAAACAGCTTCCATACCAGTACGTATTGAATATTCTGTAGTAAAAATAGTATCTCTTGGTGTTTCAGCAAATTGTCCAATAAAAGCAAAATTAACACTATTTTTTGGTACAACTAGTGGTCTATCTTTTTCCCTTCGAGGTTGGAAAAAGGCATTTATATAAGGCATATAACAAGTTGTTGTATTACAAATATCTGCATACTTTTCAATTTCATTAATTGGTAAACCAATATGATAAAGCCATTCTTCACATACTTCTTTTCCAGTACATTCTTTTATAGGTTTCTTAACAAAATTACCAGACTTATTAGTATTTAAAGCATATAGCCAAACTAAAACACTATTCTTGTTTTGAGACTTAAACTGTGGTTGACGATTAATAGTCCATGATAAATACCAATTTTCCATACTATCTTTAACTGTTACTATACCACCAGTTGTTACTTTACCATCTCTAGGATCGCGTTTACAGATATTTATAATATGTTTAATAATATCATCATCACTTACTTCTATAGTAGCACTCATCCAGTTGGTTTTATCTACATGATTACAAAACTTATCAGGATTTCCAAATTCACCATTACTAGCTTGAGAAGCAATACTTTTCCATAAATCCCAAGATTCACCCTTACCATTTTTAACAATTGATAAATCAGGGGCATTATCTTGATCACCATAACAAGAAGTATCAGTACAACAACCATTAGTGATAAAGACTAAGTCATCTTCCGTTAAATCAATTTCTTTAGTTTCACCATCATTTTCATAAACAATCTTAGTTGCTACTTTCTTATTTTGTTTTGGTTTAAATATAACATTTTTAACATCTATTCCATAATCAATCTTTACACCATTATTTTTTAAATACTTAATAAGTGGTAAAATCATTGATTCATATTGATTATATTTAGTAAATCTTAAAGCTGAAAAGTCTGGTAAACCATCTATATGATGTACATATCTACATAAATATCTTTTCATTTCAAGAGCTGAAGACCACTTTTGAAATGCAAACATCGTTTGCCAATATAACCAAAAATTAGTTTTCCAAAATGATTCTGGTAAAACATCAGAAATTTTTTTGTTTTCTAAAGTCTTTTCTGGAGTAAGAAATAATTTTGATAAAGCCATAGCAGACTCTCTATCAAGTTTAAATAATTTATCAGTATGGGCATCTTCTCCACAATTAATAGTAGCTCTACATAATGAATAATTAGGATCATGTTTATTTAACCAATAATATTCATCAAGAACTGATATATCTGGTGTTTCAATAGATGGTACACTTCTAAACATATCCCACATACATTCAAAATGGTTATCCATTTCTCTACCACCACGCATATAAAATCCTTTAGTAATATCTTTTCTTCCATCACATGATCCACCTGCTAAATCTAACTTTTCTAACAAGTGAATATGCTCACCTTTCATTCTTCCATCTCTTACTAAATAAAATGCTGCAGAAAGCCCTGCTAAGCCAGTTCCAATAATATATGCAGATTTTTTATCTACCCCTTCTGGTTTTTCTGGACAAGCAAATGCTTCATAAGTTCCTGCTCCATAATACATATTTATCCCTCCTATTATTAATTAACATATAAATCATATAATTATTAATTATTATTTACAACAATCAATGTTATTATACTGTCAAAAAATAAGACAAAAAGACAAAATTGTAACAAATTAAAACATCTAATAATCATATAACTATTAGATGTTTTTAATTAATTATTTTATAGCAGAAGACTGTAAAGCAGTAATAGCAATTACTCCAACTATATCACTAGCATTACATCCTCTAGATAAATCATTTATTGGTTTAGCAAGTCCTTGAGTGACTGGACCATAAGCTTTAGCAAGTCCTAGTCTTTCTGTTATCTTATAAGCAATATTACCAGCATCTAAATCAGGAAAGACTAAAACATTGGCATAACCTGCTACTTTTGAACCAGGTGCTTTTCTCTCTCCTATTTCTTTAACGATAGCAGCATCAAACTGTAATTCACCATCTAAAGTGATATCTTTTAAGTTTTCCTTAGCAAGTTCTACCGCTTTTACTACTTTTTCACTATCAGGACATTTTGAAGATCCATAAGTAGAATGTGATAGAAAAGCCACTTTCGGCGTATCTTCTACTAATAATTCAAAACTTTCAGCACTACTTTTAGCAATATCTACTAATTGTTCACTAGTAGGATTTTGATTTAATCCACAATCTGAATAGATAAATACTCCATTAGAACCATATTGTTTTTGTGGAGTATCCATCAAAAAGAAAGATGATGCTGTCTTAGTATTAGGTGCTGTCTTAATAATTTGTAAAGCTACACGTAAAGTATCAGAACTAGAGTGAACTGCTCCACTAACCATTCCATCAGCATAATTAAGTTTAACAAGCATAGCTCCAAAATAAGGATAGTCGTTACTAAGTATTTCACTAGCCTTATCAAGAGTCATACCTTTCTTCTTTCTTAACTCATAATAAGTATTAACACATAAATCAAAGTCAGCAAACTTAACTGGTTCTATTATCTTACACCCATCAAGAGAAATATTATTTTCCTTGGCTAAAGATAAAATATCTTCTTCCTTACCAATCAAATAAATATCAGCAATATTTTCCCTAACAGTAATAGCAGCCGCTTCTAAAGTTCTAATATCATCTGTTTCTGGTAATACTATCTTCTTCTTCTCATTTTTCTTTACTCTATCAATTATCTTTTCTATAAAATCCATATCTTTACTTCTCCTCTAATTTACTTTCCCCTGTTTTATAATCAATGGTAACTCCTTTTTGAACATTATATACATAAACATTAAATGATAACTTTCCCTTATCTTCAATTGAATATGCTTCCATATATGCTCCATTTGCTACTAAATTATCACCGTCAAAAACAGGTGTCACTCTATATAAAACATGATTGTTAGTTTCTTTTATATAATTAGCTACTTTATTTTCAAAAGGTAACATTCCATCTACATTCATACTTCTAGTACAAGTCATTAAATTTTTGGGATTAGCATTTTGTCCTGTTAATTGATGAGCGATTAAATGACATCTATTATATAAATATTTCCCATCAACAAAATCATACTTAACTGTATGCCATCCCGCTGGTTTAATCATCCCTATACTACCTCTTTTAGTAGTTGGCATTGTACTTTTACTAACAAGAGCAAAAGCTACTCCTACTCTACCTAAGGAATCTAAATCACTATATTCTTCTTTTTCTGTTAACTCTTTTTCACTATCTGTAAATGTTGGTTTATTATTATTTACCTCTTTATAAGGTTCATTATCATAACTTGGTATACTAATTACGTCACTTGTATTATTACTATTATCTTTATAAGCATAAGATGGTAATATATATTGATAACTAACTACTGCTATTAAGACAATTAAACTTAACAGTGATGTTACTAGTTTCTTATTCTTTCTACTCATCAAACCATCCTTTCCCTATTTATTGTATCATAAGATTACAAGATTTTTTAGAAATTTATTTTCTTATTTAACACTTTATGATAAACTTTAGATAAAGATGGAGGATTTATGAAAAAGAAGAAGAAAAGAAAAAAGATTATTACCTTTATTACACTCTTCATTATAATAATTATTATATTAGTATATCTAGCATCAACTAATAAAATTGAGATAAAAATTCCATTTACGGATATTAATACAACTAAAACCGAAAAGAAAAAGTTAACTATATATGATGAAGATAGTAATAAAAGACCAATTGCTGTTATGATAGATAATAATGTTGGTTACTCTTCCCAAGTAGGATTACAAGATGCATTTGTAACATATGAGGCAATAGTAGAAGGTGGTCTTACTAGAATGATGGCTATATTTAAAGATACTAATACCTCTTTGATAGGACCAGTTAGAAGTTCTAGACACTACTTTTTAGATTA
The DNA here is from genome assembly GCA_934177545.1 of uncultured Bacilli bacterium. Taxonomy (GTDB): domain Bacteria; phylum Bacillota_I; class Bacilli_A; order RF39; family UBA660; genus Onthousia. The sequence continues at coordinate 10,022 of CAKPPI010000003.1, read as the reverse complement.
TGCTTTAGAATATGATTCTCTTTATGCCCACTATGGTTGGAGTACATTTGCTGAAAATGATATTAAATCTTTAAGAGTAAATAATATTAACGGATTATATGTAGATAGTGCTTACTGGCGTGATAGAAAGATTGCTGCTCCCCATAATGTTTTTACTAACATAGAAACTTTATATAAGAGTGCGGAAAGTCTTGGTTACCAAACAACTACTGATGAATGGGAAGCTCTACCAATAACTAGTGACAATGTAGATTTAACGAAAATAAAGAATAAAACTTGTACTGATACTGATACTGATTGTGATACTGGTATAGTACAAGCTAACAAAGTAACTATTCCCTATTCTAATAGTCAAACAAGAAGTTATGCCTATGATAGTGAGAGAAAAGTTTATCTAAGATATATGAATCATAATGCTCATATAGATAGAGATAGTAAAGAACAATATCATTATAAAAATATTATTATTATCAAAGTTAAAAATAAAACTTTAGATAGTTATGGTAGGCAAGACTTGGATACCACAGGTACTAAAGAAGCATATTATATAACAAATGGATATGCCATACCAATAACTGCTAAGAAAGATACAAGAAGTGGTAAAACTATCTATAGTTATATGGATGGTAGCAAGGTTAAACTAAATGATGGAAACACATTTATTCAAATAGAGCCTGTTAATATGACTCCATCATTTGAGTAATATTAAGGTGTAGTAGTATGTATGAATGGTTAAATTTAGAATTACTAGATTATAGAAATAAAGATGATATATGGGACTTGATAAACTTATTTGAAGATGTATCATTACAAGAATATAGTGAATTACCACCAAGATGTCCCTTTGTCTTTCTTATTCAAAAATATAAAGAAGTTAATGGTAATAAATCACATAAACCAATTGGATTCATATTTCTAGAAACCAAAGATATCACTAGTGATGACTTATATATACATTTTGGTATAACTGAAAAAGAAAGAAACAAAGGTTATATGAAACAAGCACTTTATATTCTAAATCATAAACTAATAGGTAATACAATGGAACAGGAAGAACACTTAAAAGATTATGAAGAAATACTAACCCACTCTAATATAATTGCAATCAATGAAAATAATAATGCTATAGCAAATCATTTATTACAAAATAATTCTTATTATATTAACTCTAAACAGCAAATATATTATATGGGATTTAATGAAAGAAAAAAGCTACTAACAAAATAGTAACTTTTTTAATATGACTTCTCTTGAGTGTTTTTATTTATTTCAATATTTTTACTAGTTAATATATCAGAGTATTCTGACACTCTTAAAGTTTCATTCTTGTATATTCTATTATCATTTCTATTATTTAATAGTTGTAAATAGTCAACAGAAATATTATGATTACTAGCAATCATATCTAAAGTTTGTCCACCACCAACTCTTGTTATTAAATCAAAGTCATTTGATACTTTAACATATTCCTGAAATCTAAGTAATCCCTCAGTAAGAGAATCGGTAAATTTATTAACATCAGTATTTTCATCAACTGCTATTGTTACAAAACGACTAGCCCCTTTTTCTCCTAAAGAGTTTTCAATAGGAGATTCTTTTAAGGTTGGATAGCCACTATCATCATAACCTTTTATACCACACTGAATATCCATATCAGTTAAACCATTGCTTTTTAAAGAGCTATTAAGACTTACTGCTAATGGATCTGTTTGATTATCACGATCGTTATACTGACCAATAACTTTTGCCTTACCATCATTATTATAATCAAGTAAACTTATATAAGTCTCACTACCATTCATATTTTCAATACTATAAGAATCAACCATAGTTTCTACAGAAACACCTTCACTTGTTAATTTATTTGCAAGCGAGTTTATGAAATTATCTTGCACTCCATCATTTACTAAAACTATATTTAAATCATTTAAGTCTGTAATATCTGCATAAATAGTATCATCAGCTACTACTGTCTCCTTTGGAGTTACAGGATCATCAATTCTAGTATGACTATTATAAGCGATGGACGCACCAGTTATGGCTACAGCAAAAACAGCCATTCCTACTCTTGTTTTGATTCTCTGTTTTCTAGCTTGTTTTTGTCTTTCAAGTCTTACTTCTCTTGTCATTTGTCTTTTTCTTTGATTTAAATCAATAATTCTAGATTCATTTATTTCTAGATTTCTTACCATAATATCACCTACTTCTTTTCACTAATAATTGTTAAAAGTTTTATAATCTCCCCAAAACCATATATTAAAGAACAAAATACAAAACTAGCTAACCAAAATATTAAAGTTAAAGCAAGATTATACTCTGTATTAGTACAGGTTTTAAATAAAGTGGATGTCTCTGTACAAGCTGGAAAAATATTGCCTAGAATAATACCTATTATAAAAAAGAAAGCAAATAGCACATAAGCCAACTTTTGATAAAAGTTATGTTCTCTAGTTTTAGTTACTTCCTTACTAATCTTCTTTAATTTAGGAAGTGGTTTCTTTTCTATTTCTATCTCATCAAACAAATCTTTCATTATTTATCACTCTCCTCTTCTTTTTTATTTTTTTTCTTTTTAGAAGAAGATATTTTCATATCATCATATTCTTTATATAGAGATATATATCTAGCAAATAAGAAATAGAATAAAACCTCTAATAGAGAAATAACTATACTTTCAAATGATGTTGAATTAATAAGTGCTACTACTAAATGAATAACTAATAAAGTAGTAATCAAATAGAAATACTGTTCATTCTTTAACTCTACTATTACACTAGTACTTAAATGAAGCTCCTTACCAATTACTGTATTTGAAATAAAAGCATATAGAAAATAAACTGTAAATAGTATATTAATTCCTAACTGCAAAAGAGACGCTAAACCAAATGATTGAAATACAGTGAACATACTAGCTAAGGTTATTAAACCAAAGAATATAAGCATGATTACATTTAAATGATCAAAATATTTCTTACCTACTTTAAAATGAAGTAGCGCAAAATAAATCAATGTTAAAACATAAATACTATTATGATTTAAAATAGATCTAATAATATCAGTAGTACCTAACTGACTATTAATTGCAAATGACTGTGATAAAATTATTAGTACTATTAATAAACCAATAATAACATAAGTAACCATTCGTGGACTATCAAACCAATCTTTTTCTTTACTATCTTTCATATAAACACCCTCTTTTTTATTTAATATTAATTAGTAACTTCTCTTATTTTAGTTTTTCTTCTATATACTTTTTTACTTACTAATTTATAATCTTTTTCTATTTCCTTAAGACTATTATATTTCTTATCTACCTTTTCGTTTAGCATAGTAACTAATAAATCTTTCTCATAATAGTTATTAAGAACTAACTTTCCCTTCTTAGAAAGATTATAAATTGTCTTACTATCATTAGCTTCATATTCTTTATCATCATTCCAATCAGTTACTCTATAAAGAGTATAACTTTTGTTTCCTACTAATTCTCTATCTATTAGATATTCTCCACATTTAAGTGTTACTTTTTTGCCTTCTTTTAAAAATTCCACTTTAGATTCATAAAGATCACAACTCTTACCATTGAAAGGATTTTTAATTGGTGATATCAAATCTAACTTTAACATCTCATATAAATATATTGTACCTTCATCTTTGAAATTATAATTAATAGCATTCATAGCCATTACTCTAGCATTAAAGTTAAATACTTGATATTTTTCTTTATTACTTAACTTAAGTATTGCTACTAACAAAATAGCAGTTAATACTAAACAAACAACAGCTACTGTTAAAAACTCATATGCTCCAAAACCTTTATTATTTTTTTTCTTCTTTTTCTTATTCTTTTTCATACGCCAACAACTTTCTTTCAAAATTATCATCTACTAATTTTATGGTATCAACACTAACTTTTAATGATGATGTATAGTCGCCTTTAAAGAAAAGATTTCTTGCTCTATTAATTCCTTCTTCTATATCTTCATGAAGAGGAGTATATCTATTGCCATAAACAATAGCCATTTCACTCATCTTAGCAGTTTTGATCATTGAAACAGTTGTATTATAAAGTTTTAGAACTAAATCTCTAGCTGTATCTACTCTAGTATTTAAAGTTTTAATAGCAATTGGTTTTTTAGATAGTTCTTTTATTACCTCTAAGATAGCTTCATTAGCTTCACTAAGTTCAACAAAGTATCTATCTTCAATAACTGGTAATTTATACTCTCGCATTTTTTCTTTACATTCTTTTAACAGTCTTTCAATCTCTTCTAGTTGTTCTCTTGCTCTTTGTTCATCTTCATACATATTACCAAGTGATTTTAAAGCAATATCTAGAGTTGATTCTACTTGTTTTAATCTATTAGATAACTTTTCTACTTCATCATTAACACTAGAGTAAGGTGTCGCTTTATTCTTAACTTTTTCTAGCATCTTATGATGATCATCTTTTATAACTATTAAATCTTTATTTACTTCATCAATTATTTTTACATCTTCTTTATTTAAATCATACATATTCTCAATATCATCTAATTGTTCATATATATCGGTTACTAGTTTAACTGTTTTATTTAGTTTCTTTTCAAAATCTTTACTTGCTTCTTCATATACTTTTCGTGATAATCTTTCTTTTTCAAAGGCCACAAAAATACTATCTAAATAGTCTAATATTGTCTTAAGTTCAAACATACAATCTTCTAAGTTTAAGACTTTAATTCTATCTAGAATAACACTTACATTCTTTTTAGCTTCCGCCATATTATCATCAATACTTAAAAAGTCTAATGGATAGCCATCACTTTCCATCTTTTCTTTAGTATCTTCTATTTCTTTTATTCTCTTAGGAACCATTTGTTTAGACATCAATAGTAAATCAGGCACCTCAGAAATAACTATTTCCATATGCTCAATCATAGTATCAAGAGCTTTTACGATATGAACAACATCTGTATACTGATTCTGATCCATAGCTGTTTCAAACTCTAAGAATCTTTTTTCAATATTCTCTAATTGTAATTCTATCGCCTCAGCCATTTCTTCATAGAGGTTTTTATGATCTTGATATTCTTTATTTAATTCTCTATATTTAGTTTTTAATTTAGTAATTATATTTCGATACTTTTCTTCACTAAGAGTGATTTCTTTAACCTGATCAAGCAAATAATTAGCTCGTTCTTTTGCTTTATATAAACCTATCTCACACTTACTTATTTTACTCTTAGCAAGATTATACTCTTTTTTATCAATCAATGTATCAAGTTCGATTAACAAATCATCTATTTTAGGAAGTTCTTCATCTTTAATATAAGCAAATTCATCTTGCCATTTCTGATATTTCTCTTCCATCTTTTCATTCTTTATAATCGGTTCTAGTTTAGAAAGTTCAAGAAGCACAGGGGTACTTCCAATTAAGTTTTTTTCTGTATCTAAATTTTTACATAATTTTAAATAATAGTTTTTCCTTTTTTTCTTTAAAACAACGATAAGCACAATAATAAGAATGATTACAATTAAAATTCCGGTCAAAACATATAGTAATGTTCCTTTCATATAGCTCACCACCTACTATTTAATAATACCATAATCCTAGTTTTTTAGCTACAAAATATTTGACAAATCTACAATTTTATATTACAATAAATCTGCAATTTTACTTGAACAGCAATATTTCGCCTTTTTATATGTGTTTTTTGAAAGTTTCAAGTACCTTCTTTGCTGTGAAGCGAAAGAACAAAACAAAACTCCCATAGAAAGTGTTGGAAATAATTTTTCAAGAAGATGCAATTTATTAAAGAAAGGAGGATTTTTATGGCAAGATATACTGGACCTAGTTATAAACAATCTCGTCGTGTTGGTTTTTCTTTAACTGAAACTGGTAAAGAATTAGCTAAACGTCCTTATGGACCTGGTCAACATGGTAAAGATAGAAAAGGTAAACCTAGTGATTACTCTAATCAATTAAAAGAAAAGCAAAAATTACGTTTCATGTATGGTGTTAACGAAAGACAATTCCGTAAGACATTTGATGAAGCTAGTAAAATGGCTGGAGTTCACGGTACTAATTTCTTAATCTTACTTGAATCTCGTCTTGATAACTTAGTTTATCGTATGGGATTTGCTACTACTCGTCGTGGAGCTAGACAACTTGTAAACCACGGACATATTACTGTTGATGGTAAGAAAGTTGATATTCCTTCATATAGAGTTAAACCAGGAAGCAAGATTGCTTTAAAGGAAAATTCTAAAGATCATAAAGCTGCTCTTGACGCTATCTCTAAGATAACTAAACGTGTAGAATATGTTACTTTTGATGAAAACAAATTAGAAGGTACTTACGTTAGATATCCTGAACGTAGTGAATTAAACGCAGATATCAATGAATCATTAATCGTTGAATTCTATAACAAGTAATTAATTAAGATTAGAAAAGACTGTATGAATAACTTTTCATACAGTCTTTTCGTTTGATTTATTCTTATATACCAGTACTATAAGTACTATGACTGGTATTTGATATAGGTTGATTGCTATATACACTCATGCCTACTATTACTCCAATAATAATGATAGCAAGTATATCTAAAATAAAAGTTGTAATTATACTCAAACATACAGAATATCCTAATCTTTCTTCTTTAGCTCTAATTATATCAACATAACCTGTTACTAACATTACAATAAATACAAAAGTAGAAACAATTGATAAAATAAGAGCCAACTTATAAAATACAAAACTAGTCACAATAGAAATTAACATTACAAATGTAGATAAAGGAGTAGCAAGAGCAATTACGTTTAAATAATCACCAAAGGTTCCTTTTCCTTTAAATATCTTACCTACAAATAATTTTGACATTAAAGCTAAGAAAATATAATTTAAAATAATTACAATTACAAATAATATAAATACTTTAAAGAATGGTAACTGTAAACTTGATGTCATTGATGAAACATTAATATTTAAAATTGATACCATATTTTGAAATTTAGTAGCTAAATCTTTTACAATTCCACTATAAGTATTAGTTATTAAGAAATAACCAGATAATCCAAATACAATAGCATTTATCAATATTAAAATAAGACTTAATTTAGTGTTTTTTTCACTATACTTTTCCATTGTTTCACAAGATTTTTTTAAAGTGTTTTTATATATATTAGATACACAATCAATTAACTCATTAGTATTTTCATTTTTTTCTTCTATTACTTTTTCTTCTTTAACAGAACAACTACAAGGTTTTCCATCTGTTAGTGGTTTACCACATTTTGTACAAAATTTTGCCATAATTTACTCCTTCCTAATAATAACCTCTACTACTAGAATTAATTTTTGCACTATTATTAATAGTACTTTTTCCAGCGGCAGATAGCATATAAGACACACTAGCAATACTAGTTACAATAGAAAACGCCACTACTGGTATTATCATTCCAGCAATATATGAGTATATAGATTGTGACTTTTTAGTTTTAGCAAGAAGCAAATATCCTTGATACAAATATACAAAGAATATAATTGTAAATGCTATAAATACCACCAATGCTAAGAATAAACTAATAAATGATACAACCATTGATAATAAGTAACCTACTGATAAGAATACTTCTGTTATTCCTACTAGCACCATAATTTTCTTAACATTAATTTTTTTCTTATATACTTCATTATGCATTAAATATAAAATACCTATCATACATAATGAAACAACTCCCATACCTATTCCGCATTTCAAACCTATATTTAGATTATTCATGCTTGTAATATTTTCATCAATTCCACTAATTAATCCTTCTACATTATCAAGACTAAATCCTACATTTTTCAAACAGTTATCAATGAAAACATGTCCTAACAAACCAAATAATACTAAGTTTATTACAATTGATACTAATGCTAAATTATAGTTCTTAACATTTAAATTTTTTTCTATAGTATTAACTGGTTTTTTAAACATACCTTTAATAATAGCCATAAAATCATCTAATATACTACCAACTTTTGATTCATCAATCTCTTCTTCATCTTCGTCCACTTGCATTTTAACTGCTATTTCTTTTTCTTTCTTTACAGTACAACTACAAGGTTTGCCATCTTGTAGAGGTTTACCGCACTTTGTACAAAACTTTGCCATAATCTACTCCCTTTCTAATAAAAACTTGGCATACTTGACATATTTACTAATTTGTAATTATCTTCGTATGAATAATAGAATGTAAAATAAGCACTTCTATCCTGATTGTTAGTTGAAGCTTCTTCATCATTTTTATATTTACTATCATACTTATAATCAATACTTACTTTTACCTCATAAAGACAATTAGTTCCAATTGATACAGATGTTATTTCAGCATCGGTTAATTCATAATTACTTATAGCATAATTACTATTTTTTCTATTTCTTAATCCATAATTATAATTGCTTTCAAGATTATCTAAAGATTCTTTACTAGAGAAGTTTTCTTTAATATCAGAGAATGATTTCTCATCAAGTAAACCTTTTACTACAGTATTAAAATCATTTTTTGCTGCCTCTAATAATTTAGATTGAACAGTATTAGATAAATTAGACTTAGTAACGGAAACTGTATACATCGTATTATAAGATGAAGGTGTTACTTTGCCAGTTACTTCTGTTCCATCTTTTAATTTTGCTACCACACTTGTCTCAGCTTTTAACACTTCTGGTAATTTATAATAAACTACTGATTTTTCTTTACTACCATTTTTAGAACTATCAATATATTTATCATTAACTACTACTTCGCCATATGTTACCTTAGTATCCTTTGGAGCTTTTATGTAATAATCTTTTACTGTATCAAGAGTTATTAACTTTGAATCATCAATTTTCCAATTATCAAAGAAAACATATTTTTTACCAGCAGTCTTAGTAAGATTTATTTTTAGAGAATTATCACTTGTTAATATAGAATTTGACTTATATTTAGAAGAGGTAAATGGCACCACTGCTTTTAAACCACCATCTTCATAGGAGACTGTCCCAATATTTATAGTACCAAGTTCTCCTTTAGATTGAATCATTTTAGCTAAAGCCCCTTTATAAGCCTTTTTAGTAACAAATTCTGATGATGATGAAACATCTAACATATTGTATATTGTTTCATAATCTTGATTATTAATTGCATTTAGATAATTTTTAACCAAAGTTTCAGGACTTGCTTTCTTCTCCAATGATTTATAATAGCCAAATGATACTACTAAAACTATAGCAATTACTGCTATTAATACTTTTTGTTTTTTTGTTAAGTCCTTTTTCTTTTTTTCTACTTTTTTAACTGTAGATTCTTTTTCCTTTGATTCTTCCTTAGGTACTTCCTTTAATTTAGCACCACAATTTTCACAAAATGCAGCACCCTTTTCATTTTTTGTTCCACATTGTCCACAAAACATTTTAATCACTCCTCACTTTTTTACCATCTATCGCCATTTCTAAAATAATTCAAAATAGCATCAGAATCATACTCGTCAATTTTCCCATCTTTATTAATATCACCAACTGATAATATTATTTCATCACGGGTACCATAGTAATCATCCATTGCAATAGCAGCATCATTAGCATCTATTATACCATTGCCATCTAAATCACCTTTTAAACCAAGAACACCTATCCTTGTTGAAGCACTAATATTGGTTCCTTCAATGGTTACTGATATTGATGCTCGTCCATATACAGCATTTGGACTTATACAACCTCTACTATCAACAGAAGCAATAGAATTATTACTGCTTTTCCATACTACTTTTTCTTTTCCAGTTCCGTTTGTAATACTATAAGAAAAGCAAGCTGCTACATAACCTTTTCTATAATGATCTGAACCACCAGTTAGTTTTATTGTTGGTGTTACTGGCTTTGGTGTACTAGAATTATTACCATTATTGTTATTATTACTGTTGCTATTGTTACTATTACTATTTGTGTAGTTGTAAATGATGTGAGACCAAGTTTATAAAAAAATTAAGCAATATGATACAATGATTTTGTTATTGTTAA
>CAKPPI010000002.1 GCA_934177545.1 uncultured Bacilli bacterium | reverse complement strand
GTTAAAGACTTTTTACTGAAAATTTGGTACAATATATCTGATTGGAAGTGAAAGTATGTATCAAGCTTTATATAGAAAATATAGACCTAAAAAATTTGAAGATGTTGTAAGTCAAACTACTATAATCCAAACTCTTGAAAATAGCATTAAAACATCTCATATTGGACATGCTTATTTATTTTCAGGACCAAGGGGAACTGGAAAAACGACTGCCGCCAAAATATTTGCTCGAGCTGTTAACTGTCTTAATTATAAAAATGGTCTTTGTAATGAGTGCAAAAATTGCGTATATTCAGGTCAAAAGGAATGTATGGATATTATTGAAATTGATGCGGCTTCCAATAATGGTGTGGATGAAATAAGAGAATTAAGAAACAAGGTGAAAATTTTACCTTCCGAGCTGAAATATAAAGTTTATATAATAGACGAAGTACACATGCTTTCAATTGGAGCCTTTAATGCTTTGTTAAAAACTTTAGAAGAACCACCAGAGCATGTTATCTTTATTTTAGCAACTACTGATCCACAGAAAATCCCAAATACGATTATTTCTCGTTGTCAAACGTTTCAATTTAAAAAAATAAGTCCAAATGATATTAAACAACTGTTAGAAAAAATTGCTTCAAATGAAAAAATAGAAATAGAAGATGAAGTATTAACTGCTATTGCATCTGCCTCTGATGGTGGGTTAAGGGATGCTATAGGTTTACTTGATAAATTAAGCAGTTACAAATTGGGAAAAATTACCTATAATGATTTTTTAACTATGAATGGTCAAATCATAGAGGATGAGTTATTAGCGTTTGAAAACTCCATTCTAACTCACAAAAATGATGTTATGTTAGAAAAAATAGAAAATTATTATAACGACGGTAAAGATTTAGTCCAAATATTAAAACAACTTATATATCATTTAAAAGATATACTAATCAATTATTATATAAAAAGTGAAAATCTTGAATATAGTGAAAAAGAAATTGTCGAGCTGGTCAGTCTTTTAAATGAAAAACTGTCTGACATAAAGAAATCTGATGATATAAAAGTTTATGTGGAAATACTTTTATTACATTTTATCAATCAAAACAAAACGTTGGAAAAAAATATTTCCCGGGAAATAATTTCAGATAAAAATTCTAGAATTATTGATACTGAATCTGATAGTGATAGTACACCAACAAAAGAAATAATCCCTACTAATAATGGTGATAATAATGAAAACTATATACACCTAAAGGAAACAATGTTAATTAGAGCAAAAAACACGCTAGCCGAGGCAACAAAAAATAATTTGAATATTGAGTTAAATACATGGAAAAAGATAAACGATTATACGTTTGATATTAATAATGGATATTTAGCATGTGAATTATTAGATGGGACACCGAGGGCATCAAGTAACAAATCACTAATTGTTAGTTATGAGCACAGTTCAACTTTGAAACGAATATCAGATCATTTTCAAAAGTTAATGTCATTTTATAGTGAGATATCAAATTCTAATAAAAAAATATCATTTATAGAAGATTCGGATTGGGAAAATTTAAAAAAGGAATACATAATATTGTTAAAATCTGGTAAAAAAATGGAAATAGTTGATGAACCTTCAGAAGAACCGAAACAGGGTAAACCAGAAAGTAGCAATGAAAGTTTTCTTAGAGCCAAAGAACTTTTTGGAGACTTAGTAGAAATTAGATAAAGAAAGAGGATGGTAATATATGAATATACAAGCTATGATGAAACAAGCTCAAAAAATGCAAAAAGAATTATTAAGTAAGCAATCCGAGATAGAAAAAATGGAATTTGAAAGTAATCAAGGATTTGTTACTATTAAAATGAATGGTAAAAAGGAAGTAACAGATGTCAAAATCAACTTAGATGCAGACTTTGACTTGGAAGATATTGAAGTCTTAGAGGATATGATAATGATAGCAATAAATAATACTTGCAAAAAAATAGATAAAACAACTCAAGATAAAATGGGACCTCTTGCTAATGGCATACCAGGATTTATGTAGAGGACAAAATGTATCCAGAAAGCATAAAAAATTTAGTAGATAGTTTTAAAAGTTTTCCAGGAATTGGTGAAAAAACAGCAGAAAGAATGGCTTTCAATTTGCTTGATTTTGATGAAGAAAGAATAAATTTAATTCAGGAAAGTATAAAAAATGCTAAAGTAAGTATACATAAATGTCCAATTTGTCAAACACTTACTGATATGGAATTATGTCCAATATGTTCTGATGATACAAGAGATAATGATGTTCTATGTATTGTTGAAGATTCAAAAATAGTTTTCTTGTTTGAGAAGATGGGAATGTATAAGGGGAAGTATCATGCTTTAAATGGACTTATTTCTCCACTTGACGATGTGAATCCTGAAGACATAGGACTTGATAAATTACTAGATCATTTAAATAAAAATAATTATAAAGAGATAATTTTAGCCTTTAAACCAAGTGTTGAGGGAGAAATAACATCTTTATATATAAAAAAAATATTGGAAAATACTGGAATTAAAATCACAAGATTAGCAAGTGGAGTACCTATTGGCGCAGATATGGAATATATAGATAGTTTAACATTATCTAAAGCTTTAGAAGATAGAAAAGAAATTGCATAAAACAAAAAGAATATCATAATTATTATTAGGTGAAAATATGAAAATAATAATTAAGATAATTAAAAGAATTATATTGAGTGTCATTATATTATATGGTTATAATTTAATAGCATCTAGATTTAATTTAATAATACCAATAAATATTATGACAGTTGGTTCAATTAGTGTATTAGGATTCCCAATTCTTTTTGTTTTTGTTTTACTAAAAGTAATATTATTTTAAGGGAGTGTTATTAATGTTGGAACAATTGAAAAAAAATCAACAATTATTTTATGAACAAGCTATTGTTCCTCTTAACTCTGGAAAAATTAATCACGCTTATTTAATAGAAACAAATGATAATGAAGATGATTTAGTAGATACATATTTAAATGAATTTTATAAGCAGTTACTTATTTCTGGTCTTAATGAATCAAATGAAGTTGGTATTTCAAAAGAAAAGCTAATTAATCTTCTGGAAAATAAAAGTTATCCGGATTTATTAGAAATAAAACCAGAAAATAATGTTATTAAAAAAGAGCAATTATTGGAATTAATGGAAAAATTTTCCAATAAATCTGTTTATGGTACATATCAAATATATGTTATTCACCATGCAGAAATGTTAAATCTTAGTGCTGCCAATACTATTTTAAAATTTCTAGAAGAACCAGAAAGTAATATAATTGCAATACTTTTATCCACTCATAGATATAAAGTATTGCCTACCATTTTATCTAGATGTTCAGTAATGACTCTTAAACAAGAGAAAAGCCGTATGATAGATGTTAATGATAATCAAACTCTTATTAAGTTATTGAACAATTTATTAATTGATAAAGATCCATTAATAATAGGATTTAATGATTATTATGAAAAGTTATTTCAAACAAAAGAATTATCTTTGGATGCTTTAAAAAAAATTTCCAAAATTTTACAATATTATATACAAACTAATGACTTAAGCAGTCTGAATATAAAGTCAGATGATATCAATTTAAATAAGTTCCAACTATTAGAAATGGTAAGTATAATTGATGAATTTTCTGTAAAACTTCAGTATAATGTTAATATTAAATTGTGGTTAGATTCACTCTTAATCAAACTAACGGAGGTAAAAAATGAAATTTTTAACTATTAGATTTATTAATTCTTATTTAAAAAGAGAATTAGATATTGTAAAATTAAAGACAAAAGAATCATTAAAAATAGGTACAAAAATAATAGTTGAAAAAAATGGAGATTTGAAATTAGCTGAAATTTATTCAACTAATGAAATTACTAACACATCTGACATTCCCAAAAATGTGTGCAGTTTCACTAGAATAGCAACAAAAAGAGATTTATATCAACAAGAAAAAAATGAAAAAGATAGTGAAGAAGTTTATAGTTATGCTCAAAAAAAAGCTAATGAGTTAAATTTAGATATGCACTTTGTAGATTCATTTTATACTTTTGATAGAAAGCAACTATTTATTAGTTATGTAGCGGATACTAGAGTTGATTTTAGAGAACTAGCTAAAATTTTAGCTCAACAATATAGAACAAGAATAGAATTACGTCAAATAGGTGTTCGTGACAAAGCTCAAAAAATAGGTGGGATAGGGCCTTGTGGATTATTTTTATGTTGTAATACATTTTTAACAGATTTTACCAGTGTATCAATAGGAATGGCAAAAAATCAGTTTTTAGCTCTAAACCCTGCTAAGATAAATGGCGTTTGTGGTAGACTTTTATGTTGCTTAAAATATGAAGATGAAACGTACACTAACCTCAAGGAAAATTTTCCAGAAGTTGGCAATTTAATTAAAAATGGGAAGATTGAGGGGAAAGTAGTAGAAATTAATCTTTTATCTGGAACTTATAAAGTAGAAACAAAAAGTAGAGAAATAGTGGAACTAAAAAATGATTAACAAAGAATATATAGAACATAATGGAAAGAAAATTAGTTATAGTCAACTTACTAATTCTTTTTTAATAACAAGCGATAGTGTTTTGCTATCAAATTTTATTGATATAAAACAAAAAGATAAAATGATTATTGACATAGGAACAGGACAAGGACTGATTCCTCTACTACTAAGTACTAGAACAAATATAAAAATATATGGAATAGAAATCCAAAATGAATTATCATCAATTGCTATAGATAATGTAAATGAAAATAATTTGTCAAATCAAATTGAAATAATTAATGACAAAGTACAAAATTATAGAAAATATTTTATATCCCATAACATAGATATTGTAATCTCTAATCCTCCATATTTTAAAATTGAAACTAAATCGAGAACTAATGATTTATTAACAAAGACTATATCTCGTCACGAGCTAAAATTAACATTTGAAGAGTTAGCATATTGTAGTAGTCAATTATTGAAACAAAATGGACACTTCTATTTTATTCATAGAACAGATAGGTTGATAGAAATAATAGAAACACTAAAAAAATATAAACTAGAGCCAAAAAGAATAAAATTTATATATTCAAATAATAACAATAATTCCTCATTATTTCTTTTAGATTCTGTATATTATGGAAAAGAAGGATTAAAAGTAGAATCACCAGTTTTTTTAGAAAGAGAGTAGAAAAATATGAAAAATAATAATCTTTATTTAATTCCAACACCAATTGGAAATTATGATGATATAACAATAAGAGCTTTAAAAACTTTAGAAACAGTTGATATAATTCTATGTGAAGACACAAGAGAAACTGGAAAATTATTAACTCACTACAATATAAAAAAAAGACTAATAAGTTGTCATGATCATAATGAAGATAAAATGTGTGATAAAGTTTTAGAATTTTTAAAAAATGGTACTAATCTAGGATTAGTAACAGATCAAGGAACACCAATTATTAGTGATCCAGGTTACAAAGTAGTTGAATATGTGACAAAAAATGGTTATAATGTTATAAGTTTACCTGGACCTACTGCATTTGTGCCTGCTTTAACATTGTCTGCCTTGGCACCTCAACCCTTTCTTTTTTACGGATTTTTAAATTCAAAAGAAATTAAACAAAAAAAGGAATTGGATAACTTAAAAAATTATCCTTTCACAATTATTTTTTATGAGTCACCTAAGAGGCTTGAAGAAACAATAAAAAATATGCTGGAAATATTAGGAAATAGAAAAATTGCTATTGTTAGAGAATTGAGTAAAAAGTATGAAGAAACTATAAGAGGTAATATAAAAGAAATATTATGTAATTATAAAGAACTAAAAGGAGAGATTGTTTTAGTAGTAGAAGGTGTAAAACAAGACTATCAAGATTTATCTATAAATCAGCATGTTGACTTATATATGCAAGATAATTTAAGTTTAAATGAAGCTATGAAAAAAGTAGCAAAAGAGCGAGGAATACCAAAGTCAATTATATATAAAGAATATCATCAAAATAAGTAAATTATTTCCCGGGAAATAATTTTAGGAGGAGTAACTATGAAATTAGTAGTAGGATTAGGAAATTTTGGAAAAGAATATGATAACACTAGACATAATATAGGATTTCGTTTCCTAGATGCTTATTTATCAGGAACTAATGTTATTTGGAAAAGTAAATTTAAAGGGTTATATTGTGAAAAAACTATAAATAATGAAAAAGTAATTTTCTTAAAACCTCAGACTTATATGAATCTTTCTGGTGAATCAGTTCTTCTTTTTGTAAATTATTTTAAAATAAAGATAGAAGATATTTTAGTAATAAGTGATGATTTAGCTCTTCCAATTGGTACCTATCGCTTACGTTCTCAAGGAAGTGCTGGTGGTCACAATGGATTAAAGAATATAGAAGAATGTTTAAAAAGTAATAAGTATAATAGATTAAGAATTGGGATTAATTCAGAAACAAGAAATTTAATGGATCAAGTTTCCTTTGTTCTTTCTAAGTTTACTAATGAAGAAGAAAAAAAATTAATAGAATTAGAACCAATAGTTAATAATATAATTAATGATTATGCAGATAAAAAATTTGATTTAATAATGAATAAGTATAATCACAGAAAGTAGGAAGTTATGAATCTTATTGATAATTTATTTTCAAATCTATATATTAAATCAGTTTCTTTAGACAATATGTCTGAGGAACTTTTTGCGATGTATGTATGGCAAATATTGAATAAAAAGAATAAGAATATTTTATTAGTAACCTCTACTTTAATTGAAGCAAATAAATTATTTCAAAAAATAAGTCTTTATACAAACGATGTTTATTTATTTCCAATGGATGACTTTTTAACAAGTGAAGCCATTGCTATATCACCTGATTTACTTATCACTAGACTGGAAACTTTAAAAGCTATTCAAAATGATAAGCCACTGATTGTAATTACTCATTTAATGGGATATTTACATTTTTTACCAAATAAAAAAATATACAAAGATAATATACTAACTCTATCAACTGACATGGAAGTCTCACATAAAGACTTAATAGAAAAATTGCAATTATTAGGTTATAAAAGAGAAACTATTGTAACAAAGACTGGAGAGTTAGGAGTTCGTGGTTTTATAATAGATTTATTTCCGCTAGGAGAAAATCATCCTATCAGATTAGAATTTTTTGGAGATACTATTGAATCCATTAGAACATTTGATGAAAATACTCAAAGGTCATTGGAGCATCTAGATAAAATAACTATCTATCCTTGTACTGAATTTTTAGTTGATACACCATTAGATGAAGATGAAACGCCAAAGCCACTAGATAATTACATAAAAGTTGATTCAATACAAGACTATTTAACAGATTCAGTAACTATATATAAGGATCCAAATTCAATAAAAATAGTTTATGAAAATATAGTAAAGGACGTAAAAGATTACACAGAAGAAAAAAATATAAAAACTACTAGATTCTTCTTTCCTTATGGGGAAAAGTATCAGGAAGATGCTATTCTTTATTTTTCCATTGATAGTGCTATAGAATCTAAAAAAGAAATCATTTCCTTTAATACTAAAAACCCACCTCAGTTTTATGAGGATACAGAGTCTATTGAAAAGTACTTATCAGAATCCTTGATGCATTCTAAGACTATAATAATTTCCTTAAAAGATTATCAGAAGAAAAGTTTAATGAATAAATTGAATCTTCCTTCTATTGATACTAATTTAATTAATATAGAATTAGGAAAAATAAACTATATATCACTAGAAATGGAAGAGGGATTTATTTATAAAGATTATATATTCCTAACTGCAAATGAATTGTTTCAAAAGAAAACTATTAATAAAAAGTATAAAACCAACTTTAAATATGGTAGTAAAATCACTGATGTAAATAAACTTGAAATAGGTGATTATGTCGTTCACCAAAGCTGTGGAATAGGTATATATAATGGTTTAAAGACTTTAAAACAAGGAGAACAATTAAAAGATTATGTTGAAGTATTATATCAAGATAATGATAAACTTTATATTCCTGTAGAAAAAATAGATCTATTATTAAAGTATTCTTCAAAAGAAGGAGTTGCCCCTAAAATATATAAGTTAGGTGGAAATCAATGGCAAAAAGTTAGAAGTAGAGTTAAGTCTAAAGTACATGATATGGCTCTTGACTTATTAAGGATTCAGTCAGAAAGAGAAAATAGAAAAGGATTTGCTTTTTCTAAGGATGATAGTATGCAAAAAGAGTTTGAAGATAACTTTGCTTATCAACCAACAAAAGACCAATTATTAGTAACTTCTCAAATAAAAGAAGATATGGAACAACCACATCCAATGGATAGATTATTAGTGGGTGATGTAGGTTTTGGTAAAACAGAGGTAGCTTTTAGAGCCATATTTAAAGCAATACTTGACCAAAAACAAGTCTTGTTTCTATGTCCAACTACTATTTTGTCTAATCAACACTATGAAACAGCTATGCAAAGATTTGAGTCTTTTCCTATAGAAATAGGACTACTTAACAGATTTACTTCTAAAAAAGATACTGATAGAATAATAGCTGGTTTAAAAGACGGAACAATAGACTTAGTTATTGGTACTCATAGATTATTAAGTAATGATATTAAACCAAAAGATTTAGGATTACTAGTAATAGATGAGGAACAACGTTTTGGAGTTAGACAAAAAGAAAAAATAAAAATGTATAAGAGTAATATAGATGTATTAACACTAACTGCCACTCCAATACCAAGAACCTTACAAATGTCTATTACAGGTTTAAGAAGTATGTCATTAATAGAAACTCCACCTGTTAATAGATATCCAGTTCAAACTTATGTATTGCCTGTTAATAAAACATTAATTAAAGAAGCCATTAACAAAGAATTAGCTCGTGATGGACAAGTCTTTGTACTATATAATCATGTTAGTGATATTGATGATAAAGTTAATGAAATAAGTAACTTAGTAGAAAATGCTAGAGTAATATCAGCTCATGGTCAAATGGATAAAAACGAAATAGAAGATAAAATGATGCAATTTATAAATCATGAAGCCGATGTTTTAGTCTGTACTACTATAATAGAAACAGGTATAGATATTCCAAATGTAAATACATTAATTATTTTAGATGCAGACCATTTTGGACTTAGTCAACTTTATCAAATAAGAGGTAGAGTTGGTCGTAGTAATAAAATAGCATATTGTTATTTAATGTATGAAGAAGGTAAAATCTTAACAGAAACAGCTACAAAAAGACTAAAGGTAATAAAAGATTTTACCTCATTAGGAAGTGGCTTTGCAATTGCAACTAGAGATTTATCAATAAGAGGTGCTGGAGATATTTTAGGTAGTGAACAAGCAGGTTTTATTGATAGTGTAGGAATAGACTTATATTTAAAAATGCTAGAAGAAGAAACCCAAAAATTAAAAGGTGAAGAAATAACTGAAGATGAAAATACACAACCACTAATTTCTGTATCAACCCATATTTCTGATTCCTATGTAAAAGAACAAGATTTAAAGATAGAAATACATAGAATAATAAATCAAATAGATAGCAAAGAATCTTTAGAGAAAACTAGACAAGAGCTAGAAGATAGATTTGGAAAACTTAATGAAGACATGATTATATATATGTACGAAGAATGGTTTGAAAAGTTAGTTAAAAAATTAAATATTAAGAGAGTTCATCAAACTAAAAATACAATTGAAGTTACTATTTCTGCTAGTCAGATAAAAGATGGAGAAAACTTATTTATCACTGCTTTTAAGATAAGTCCAATGTTTAGATTTAAGTCTACAAGTACTGAAGTAACTATAATATTAGATACCATTAAATTAGATAAACATCCAATATATTATCTTACAGAGTTATTATCACAGTTAAATCAATTAGCCTAATCAACTTGACTTATTAAGAAACTATTGTTATTCTTAAATAGAAAAAGGTAAGGTATATAAATATGAAACAAGAAGAATTATTAGAGCAGCATTTATCAATCTATTTAAACTCAATAGAAGAATTAATTAAAAATAACAGTTATTCCCTAGTGGAAGATGATTTATTACCACTGTTTAAGAAACCACCATTAGAAACGATGGATACTATTAAACAAAGAATGTTATCATTAGGAAAACACTATCAAGTAATAATTAATACTGAGCAATTAGATAAATCATTGGAGATATATAGAAACTCCATGCAAAAAAAAATAAAATCATTAAAAAAATATCGAGAAGATTATTTGATTAAAGCCATAAGACAAAAAGCAAAAGATACTAAATATGGAACCTTTAAAATATTAAAGAAAGACTTAGCTTCACTGGATAGAAATCTAAAAAAGGAAATTAAAGTTGAAATAGAAAGTGACATGCAGAAACTAATAGATAATATACCAAACTTCTTCCAAACTAATGAGATAGCAGATAAACTTCAAAATGATGCTACAAAGTATTTTAAAACAACTTATCCAAGAAATTTAATGGAAACTATAGATATGAAAGTCATTGTAAAAAATACAACATTAATAAATGGAGTTAATGAACAAACTGACCACTTTATCTTTGCTAAGGAAAACTCACATCTCTTTGATTAGAGATGTTTTCATTTGGAAATAATTACCACATAAAAAACTATCTTCTACTGTATATAATAATAATATATAACTTTTAATAGTATAAAATGGGCAAAACTTGAGAGAATACTACTAGAAAAGAAGGGAGCATTTTATGAAATCAACAGGCGTAGTAAGAAGAATAGATGATTTAGGGAGAATTGTATTACCAAAAGAAATAAGAAAAACATTACGCATTAGAGAAGGTGAATCCTTAGAAATATATACTAATGGCGAAGAAATAGTTCTAAAAAAATTCACATCATCATCAGATTTAAAAGAAATATCACAGAATTTAATTGATACTATAACTAATACTATTAAGAATAGTATCCTTGTAGCAGATCGTGATAATATTATTGCTGGAAGTGGTCCATTAAAAAAGGAATTTATTAGTAAACATATTTCAAGCGAATTAGAAAATATATTGCTCAATAATGAAAAAACTAGTAAGTATAGTGTTGAATATAAAAAAATAATAGAATCAGATAGTAAGTCTAATAAAGTGTTTGATTATTTAGTAAATCCTATTCTGTCAGAGGGAGAAGTTATTGGTTTAATCCTAATAATAGATGTACATACAGGAAAAATGTTTAGTGAAGAACAAGAGCATATGGTTCAGATAATTTCACAATTTTTAGAAAAATATCTTGAAGAGTGAATAAAATTATGGTAAAGTAAATCTGTTAAAAACATTGATGGAGAGGCAAATAGAATCTTTAGTAATAGAGACTTCGGTTGGTGGAAAAGAAGCAAAAAAGACTATGTTGCTATGGCTCTTGAGTTGTTATATCGATATGTAGGTATAATCGTTATTGAAGCGTTATTTCAAATAAGATGTGCAAGTTATTGTGAACAAAGGTGGTACCGCGGAGATATTTCGTCCTTTGAACAATAGCTTTTTATTTTCTAAGGAGGAAAAATTATGGAAAAATATTACATTAGTACAGCAATTACGTATACTTCAGGTAAACCACATATAGGAAATACTTATGAAATAGTCTTAGCAGATGCAATTGCAAGATACAAAAGACTTAAAGGATATGATGTTTATTTTCAAACTGGTACAGATGAGCATGGTCAAAAAGTAGAAGAAAAAGCAAAGAAAGAAGGCAAAACACCTCAAGAATTTACCGATGAAGTAGCTAGTGAAATAAAAAGAATCTGGGATTTAATGAATACTAGCTATGATAAATTTGTTAGAACTACTGATAAGGAACATGAAAAGATAGTTCAAAATATCTTTCAAAAATTATATGATCAAGGTGATATTTATTTAGATGAATATGAAGGTTGGTATTGTCTTCCTTGCGAATCATTTTTTACTGATAGTCAATTAGTAGATGGTCATTGTCCAGATTGTGGTAGAGAAGTTAAAAAGTCTAAAGAAGAAGCTTATTTCTTTAAAATGAGTAAATATCAAAAGAGATTAGAAGAATACATAGAAACACACTCTCATTTTATAGAACCTGAATCTAGAAAAAATGAAATGATTAATAATTTCTTAAAACCAGGATTACAAGATTTATGTGTTTCAAGAACAACATTTAAATGGGGAATACCTGTTCCTTTTGATACAAAGCATGTTATTTATGTTTGGATTGATGCCTTAACAAACTATATAACTTTTTTAGGTTATGATACTAAAGACCAAAGTGAAAACTTTAAGAAGTACTGGCCAGCTAATCTTCATTTAATTGGTAAAGATATTTTAAGATTCCATACTATCTATTGGCCTATTATCTTAATGGCTCTAGATTTACCATTACCAGATAAAGTATTTGGACATCCTTGGTTACTAATGGGAAATGATAAAATGAGTAAGAGTAAAGGTAATGTTTTATATGCTGATGATTTAGTGGAAAAATTTGGTGTAGACACAGTTCGTTATTATCTACTTCATGAAATACCTTTTGCTCAAGATGGCAATATCACGAGTGAATTATTAGTAAGTAAGCATAACTCTGATTTAGCTAATATTTTAGGTAATCTAGTAAATAGAACATTAACTATGGCAATTAAATACTTTGATGGAGTAGTTACTAATAAAAATGTTAGGGAATCATTAGATGATGAATTTGTTACTAAAATAAATGACCTAGATAAAAAAGTAGAAAAATCAATGGATGAGCTACAAGTAGCAAACGCTATTAGTGAAATATTTGAAGTGTTAAGAAGCAGTAATAAATATATAGACGATACAACTCCTTGGGTTTTAGCAAAAGATGACACTAAGAAAAATAGATTGGAAACAGTAATATATAACTTATTAGAATCAATTAGAATCTGTGGTTCTTTACTACATCCATATCTACCAGATACTAGTAATTCTATATTAGAACAATTAAATACTACTGATAAAGATTTAGTATATAAAGAAAATAATACTTATAAAGTTAATAAACCATCAATCTTATTTGAAAGATTAGATATAAATAATTTGTAAAAATATTGTCAAGTTAGAAAATAAATTAAAAAACTATATTTATTTTTCAACAAAATATGATATATTCGTATTGTGTGGTAGTAGTAAGAAGTATAGAAAGAGGTTGCTTTTATGGATGAGGCTACGGGAGTAGGAATATGTCATCTAGCGTTTATATTACTTTATCTTGGCGTTGTTTTTACAGCTGTAACAGGACGTAATATACTTGATATATTCTATGCAATATTTCTATCAGTTTATTTTGTAAGAATCTACATTTATAAGAGAAAAAATAAAAATAGTTTGCTAAATAAGTAGACTATTTTCTTTTAGGAGGAATAAAAATGTTTATAGATACACATTGTCATTTAAGTAAGAAAGATTATGAAGATATTTCTAAAGTTATAGAAGATGATAAAAATGCTAATGTTTTAAGAATAATAATATCAGGTTGTACTAGGGAAGACCTTGATGAAACTATAGAGATAATTAGTAATTATTCAGATGTATATGCAACTATTGGTTATCATCCGGAAGAAGCAGATAATATTAACGAACAAGATTTAGTTAAATTAGAACAACTGTTATTATTAGAAAAAATAATTGGTATAGGAGAAATAGGACTAGATTATCATTATTCATCAGAAAATAAAGAAAAACAGCAACAACTATTTGAATACCAGCTTTCTTTAGCAGAAAAGTACAATCTTCCCGTCGTAATTCATACAAGAGATGCTACCAATGATACTATTAATATCTTAAAAAAATATAAGATTAAAGGAATCATCCATTGTTTTAGTGGAAGTTATGAAACTGCCCGGCAGTATATTAATATGGGATTTTTATTAGGAATAGGAGGGGTAATAACATTTAAGAATTGTCATTTAATAGAGACGGTAAAGAAGTTGTCTTTAAAAAATATTGTTTTAGAAACAGACAGTCCTTATTTAGCACCAGTTCCATATAGAGGAAAAATTAATTCGTCTAAGAATATTCCCATAATAGCAGAGTTTTTAGCTAAAGAGTTAGAACAAGATATAACTACTATAGAAAATAGTACCACAGGTAATTCAATGTCTTTGTTTACAAGACTAAAATAAAAAGTTGAAAAACATCTTGCTTTCCATTTTTACCTATGTTATATTTATATTGTAAAGGAGGTTAGACGAGGATGAACAATAATAATTCATCAAAGCAAATTCTATTATCTGTACTAGGGGTTGCCATTTTAGTAGTAGCAGTAGTAGGTATTTCATTTGCTGCATTTAGTTTTAGTCAAGCAGGTCAAAAAGAAAATACAATTACAACTGGTACTATTACGATGAGTTATAGTGAACCGCAAAATGGTATTAATTTAACAGATGCACTTCCTATAACAGATACAGCTGGAAAAGCATTAAAAGGAGATAATAATACTTTTGATTTTACAGTAGGAGCAACTATTGCTGGTGATACTAGCATTAGTTATGCAATTACTGCTACAAAAGATACTGTATCTGATATTCCTGATAGTGGAATTAAGATTTACTTAACATCTGTTAGTGGTGATACTGAGACAGCTGTTTTTGAACCAGCTTTAGTATCTACATTAAAGACTA
Source organism: uncultured Bacilli bacterium (assembly GCA_934177545.1). Lineage (GTDB taxonomy): Bacteria > Bacillota_I > Bacilli_A > RF39 > UBA660 > Onthousia. The sequence goes on along the minus strand of CAKPPI010000002.1, from coordinate 39,059 downwards.
CATCTAGCAATGCTTCTGGTGCCCCTGATGGACAGTATATTCTTAAAGAAGATACTTATAATGCTACTGGAACAGATAGTTATCGTTTAAGAATGTGGGTAGATCAAAATTATGGTAGTCATACTAATGGTGATAATACTACAGAATTTGCTACTCAACACAAATATATTTTACGTGTTAACGTTTATGGTACTGCTCAAGCTAAGTAGTTTACCAAGTAAAGTGTCTAATCTCTGACACTTTTTTCTTTTAATCAAAAAATACTTGTTATTTTATACTTATCTGTGTTATCTTTATATTGTAAGGAGGTTAGACAAAGATGAACGAAAATACAAATTCATCAAAACAAATACTTATTTCTATATTAGGTGTTGCTATTTTAATAGTAGCAGTAGTGGGTATTTCCTTTGCAGCATTTACTTATGTTGGTACAGGACAAACAACAAATACAATTACAACTGGTACTATTACAATGAGTTATACTGAAAATACTAACGGTATTACACTAACTGATGCATTACCTATTACAGATGAGTCAGGTAAAGCACTAAGTGCAGAGGGTCAATATTTTGATTTTACAGTTAATGCCAGAATTGTAGGTAAAGGAACAACCCAACTAAATTATGCAATTACAGCTACTGAAGTTACTAATAGCTTACCTAATACAGGCGTTAAAGTATATTTAACAAGTAATTCTGATAGCACTGTAGAATTAGCCCCAACTTTAGTTTCTGAATTACCTCAAGCTCAATCTGGTAATAGTGCTGGAGCTACAGTTGGAGAACGTATTTTGAAATCAGGTACTATTAATACAACTGATGAAACTGTTGATCAAACAACTACATACCGTTTAAGAATGTGGGTAGATCAAAATTATACAGCACCTTCAACAAAACAAGTTTATTCAATAAAAGTAAATGTCTATGGTGCAGCATCAGCTCAATAGTATTTATTTACTCTATAAAAGTGTCTAATCTATGACACTTTTTTCTTTACCATAAAATAAAAATATGCTACAATTTGGATAGAATAGGAGAGGTATATGATGAGAAAAGAAAGAGTAGCTGATAATGATTTAAGAGAAGAAAAAAAGGGAAAACTCTATTTTATGTTGTTAGCTCTATTATTGATAGTGTTACTTACTATAGGAATATCAGTAGTTGCAGTTACAATAACTAAAAAAGGAGATAAGATTAATACAATAACTACTGGTAATATTTCACTTGACTATACAGAAGACACAAATGGTATAACAATTATTAATGCTATGCCACTAACAGATGCATCTGGTAAAAAATTATCAGCTGCAGATCAATATTTCGATTTTAGCGTGATTTCTACAATAAGTGGTTCAGCTAAAATTACTTATGAATTATCTGCTTTAAAATTAGAAAAATCAACCTTAAATAATAAAGACGTAAAATTGTATTTAGAAAAAAAAGAATCAGATATATATAAAGAAGTAATGAAACCAACAAAATTTTCTCCAATATCTAGTAAATCAGAACTAGGAAGTGAAAAAGGAAGTATGATTTTATACAAAAAATCTATTACTAATAGTCAAACTGAATATTATCGTCTAAGAATGTGGGTAGATGAAAATGCCAAAATTGATAATGTTTCAAGAACATTTGCAGTTCAAGTGGCAATACATGCTACAGCTAAATTAAATAAATAACTTTCCTTTTAAATCCTTCTAAAATGTGATATATTTATAATAGAAGGAATGATAAGTGGGTGATATGTTTGAAAGGTAATGAGACAACAATACATTTTTCCAATCTCTCTTTTTTTGAAAAACTTAAGAGAATAATACACTATATTTTAACAGTTATTATGTATTCTATTTTTCTAATAATGATTATAGTTTTCTTAGTAATAATTATTAACTTTATTGATCAAAAGAATAACTTGCAAAAAGGAATTCAAAAACCAGCTTTGGTATCCGCTTATACAATAGTTAGTCCAAGTATGGTACCAAATATTAATGTGCTTGATGTAATTATAACTACCAGAGTAAGTGATCCATCAAAAATAAAAGTTGGTGATGTAATAACTTTCAACTCAACAGATTATCGAAGTTCAGGTGTAACAGTTACTCATAGAGTTAAAAAAATAGAAAAAACAGGCAATGGTAAGTACTTATTTACGACTAAAGGTGATGCAAATAATACTGAAGACGCTACAAGACAACCGTTTGATAGTATATATGGTAAGGTTTTAATTCGTTTACCAAAATTAGGATACATACAATATATATTAAGTACCGTATTAGGTTGGCTATTACTAATAATAGTACCAACAGTGTTAATAATAGGCGCAGATATAATAAAAATAGTTAAAACTATAAAAAATGATCCAAATAAGAAAGATAAAAAGAAAGTTAAAAATAATACTGAAAATAAAGAAAAAGGCAATAAAAAGAATAAAAAATCAAATTTTTCTAAGAAGAATGATGTAAACATTGAAAGGAGAAGGTATAAATAATGACTAAGAAAATATTTTTAATATTTGGAGGAATTTTGTTATTTGTCTTTATAGTTATAACTAGTTTTTTGTGGTATAAAACATTTTATTATAATAACCTTGGTTCTGTTAGTTCTTTACAAATAAGAAAAGAAAGTGAAGAAGTAACCATAAATGAAAATTTATTTCCAATGTCAGAAGATGAAGCTTCATCTATTAAAAATTACAAATTTAGTGTAAAAAATGTTAACGATTTTAAAAGTAGATATGAAGTTTTGTTTAAAGAAAAAAAGAACCAAAAAAATAGCAAATTATCTAATAATCAATTAAATTATCAATTATTTTTAAATGGTAAAATTATAAAAAAAGGTAGTGTCTCTGATATAAAAAATAAACTATTAGATGATAGATATATAATGCCAAACAATACCAATCAATATGAGTTAAAAGTATATATTCCAGAGTCTGCAAAGACAACTGAATGGCAAAATAAATCTTATTCTTATAAAGTTGAAATAAATGCAAAGGAGGTTAACTAATGAAAAGACTACTATTAGAATATATAAATATCTTTGCCTATGTTATAGTTGGAATTGTTTTTGGATTTTCTTTTTTTCTATTATTTTTAAATTTCTATCATGCTAAAGAGTTAAGTATAAAGGTAAATGTAAGCTCTGATGTTTCTGTAAATCAAGCAAAAACAACAGAAAAGCTAAATAAAATTAAAAATAATATATCATTATATCAACAGAATACTTATAATGGAACAAATAATATTTATGATATGAACAACATACAATTTAAGTTAAATAGTTGCGTAAAAATATTTGAAAGTGAAGAGTACAATAATTTAGCCAAAAAAGAGAATATAGAATTAAAAGATGTATATAAATTGGGAAAATTTTATCAAAATGGTATATTAAATGATTGCATTGTCATGCAGATAAATAGTCTTTCAGAAGAAAGCTCATCATATTCAATAGCTAGTCTATCAAAAATAAGACCCTTTCTTAAAACTAATATTAATCAATTGTTAACAAGTAATGGTTATATCACCTCAAACTTAGAAAATGCTGATAATTATTATTTTACTAATGATATAAGCAGAGAGAGTATCTTTTTCTTAGCAAAGGATAGCTATAATGCTATTAATAAAAATTATCAAAATACTTTGGATTTTCTAGTAGAGTTATCAGAATGGTATAAAAGTGAAGTAGTAGGAGGCTAAGATGAAAAAAATATTAAATATAATGTTTGCTATTTTAAAATATATATTATTATTAGGAGCTTTTGCTATAACACTATTCATTATTGTAAGAATGAATGCAAGACTTAGTAAAAGTTTTAGTACAGTAATTCCTGAATTTATTCCCTTCCTAGTACTTTTCTTATTATTTGTTATCAACCTTATCTTTAAACAAGATGGAGTAAATGGCAATATATTTTACAATTTAACATCATGCATAGTTTTTGCTACCATAATATTAGTTGGCTATAGAGCCTTTGCTGATAAGAATATGGTACTTAATGAAAAGTATGGTTATGGAGTAGATTTTAACTATTTTAATACCTTCATAGCCTATATGAAAATAATGTTATATGGATTAGCTGCTTCTAACATATTATTTATGTTTCAATCAAAGGAAAAGTCAAAATAATAAACTTTTTCTTTTTTTTATGTTATCATATAAGGGAGTAACAGATTATTAAGGAGCGATTATATATGGATGAAAAATTTCAGTTCAAGAAAAAGTTTGGTCAAAACTTTTTAAAAAATGAAAGAGTCTTAACTAGAATAGTAGATGTAGCAGATATTAAAGATAAATCTTTAACTATAGAAGTAGGACCTGGTTCAGGTGCTTTAACAAAGTATTTAAAAGAAAAAGGACAAGTATTGTGTTATGAAATAGATAAAACCTTAGAAGATATTTTAATGAGAAAGTTTGGAGAAGATAGTAATGTATCTATATATTTTGGAGACTTTTTAAAACAAAATATTAAAGAAGATTTAGAAGACTTTACCTATAAACACTTATATTTTATAAGTAATGTACCTTATTATATAACAACCCCAATCTTATTTAAATTAATTAACGCAGACCTTTATTTTAATAAAATTGTTATGATGGTACAAAAAGAGGTAGGAGAGAGATTTACTTCACCTGTAGGAAAGAAAGAGTATGGAGCCCTAACAGTACTATTAAGATATTACTTTGAGACAAAAAAAGAATTTTTAGTTAGTAGAGAAGAATTTATTCCTAAACCAAATGTAGATAGTGTAGTAGTATCATTTAAACCAAGGAAAGATAAAGAAAACTTAGTAAATGAAGAATTTTTTCAACAATTAGTGCATGATAGTTTCCAGTTTAAAAGAAAAACATTAAGAAATAACTTAAAAAAATATGACTTAAATATTGTTAGCAAAGTATTAGAAAAATATAATCTAGACTTAAATGTTAGAGCTGAACAGTTAGAATATAATATCTTTGTTGCCTTAGCTAATAATCTTTATAAATAAAATTAAACTTCATTGCATAAACTTAACTGGGTGATTACATGAATTTTAAACTAGGTGAATATGTTACTAGAGAATCATATAATAATGACTTAGTCTTTCAAATAATAGATATAGAAGATGACATAGCATATTTACGTGGAGTAGATGTTAGGCTTTATGCTGATAGTGAACTAGATGATTTAAATAAAGTAACCATTAAAAAAGAAACTGATAGAACAGACATAGAAAAAGTAGAAAACTTAATCTCATTAGATAGAAATGAATACTTTTATCTTCCTGGTAAAATAGTTCAATTTGATTCTGATAAATTTTATTTAGATAGATGCATTAAGTTTTATAAGGATATGCATCTAGAAGCATATGGTATAAAAGTAAAAGAAAATGAAATAGAAGAAGTAATAACAGAAACATTAGAGAAATATAAACCAGATATAGTAGTAATAACAGGACATGACTTTTTAAAGAAACATGCCAAAGATAAAACTAAGATAGAGAACTATCAAAACTCTGAAAATTTTGTAAATGCTATTAAGAAAGCTAGAATTTATGAGAAAAATCAGGATAAATTAATAATTATCTCTGGAGCATGTCAATCAAACTATGAAGAGTTAATAAAAGCTGGTAGTAATTTTGCTTCTAGTCCAAAAAGAATAAATATACATGCTCTAGATCCTGCTATTATAGCTTCCTGTGTTGCCTTATCTCCTGTAAACAAAGAAATAGATTTAATATCATTAATAGATAAAACACATTATGGTAGTGCTGGAATGGGTGGAATAATCACTAATGGAACGATGTATGTGGGGTATCCAAGATGAATATAGATACAATAAAAGCTAAAGTAAGAGAAAAAGAAGGAGAGACACTTCACTTTAAAGTTAACGGTAGTCGTAATCAAATAGAAGAATTTAATGGAAAGATAGTTAAACTTTATCCATCTATTTTTATTGTTAGTTTAGTAGGAGATAATGACACAATTAAGTCCTTTAGTTATAGTGATTTAATAACAGAAAGTGTAGAAATTATTAGTTGACGTATAACCTGTAAAATACTTATAAACTTCTTGCAATTAGAAAAGAGATAAGATAGAATTAAAGTATAAAGTGTCAGTGCTTTAAAAGGAGGAAAGATTATGGAAATTACATCAGTCACTGTACGAAAAGTTGACAAAGAAGGCTCTCGTATGAGAGGAATTGCATCTGTCTTATTGGATGATAGTTTTGCAGTTCATGATATTCGAATTATTGAAGGAGAAAATGGTTTGTTTATAGCAATGCCAAGTAGAAAAACACCAACTGGTGGATATCGTGATATCGCTCATCCAATCAATCCTGAAGTAAGAGCAATGTTTCAAGATAAAATTCTAGAAGCTTACCAAAATACTTTGGATTCTGAAGAATAGATTTGAGAAGACTTAGTCTTCTTTTTTTGTTCTTTTTTTAACTAATTATTCATACCTTTAACTAAGAAGGTGAATAAATGGAAACTAAAGAATCAATTATAAGCAACTACAATCATAGTATCACTTTAACGGAGAGAAAGAATCTCTTAATAACTGGAGTTAAAAAGATAGAAAACTTTGATAAAGAAGAATTTTTAATAGAAACTACTATGGGGTTTCTAGTGGTGAAAGGTGATGGCTTGGAATTAATAAAACTAGATACTATATCAGGTAATGTTTCTATCAAAGGAATTGTAAATGGCTTTACGTATATTGATGATAATTCTAAAAAAGAAAAGGATGGAAGTAGTATCTTTCAAAGACTGTTTAAATAATGAATTTAAAACTACAAATAATATCAATTTCTTTTTCCTTTTTTTATGGTATCTTTCTATCATTTCTAATTTCTCTCCAGTATAAGTTTTTATTTGAAAGTAAAAAAATCATTAGAGTAATTGGTAACTTTATATTTTCACTAGATATGGCACTTATCTACTTTCTTCTTATGAAAAAAATTAATTATGGCGAGATTCACCCCTTATTTTATGTTCTTATTTTTTTAGGATATATATTTTCATATAGAAAAATACAAATATTTATGTCAAGAAGACTAAAAAGACCATAGTTAATTTGCAAAAAACTTAAAAAAAGTCTATAATATTATCAGGAAAAGTGGGTGATATTATGGCTAAAAAAAAGAAGAAAAAGAAGATGGGACCATTTTTTCTATGTGTTTTTTCTCTTGCTATGATAATATTCACAACCTATACTGTTGGAAAGTACTGGGTTACTATCTATAGTAAATATAAAGAAAAGAAAGAATTAACTAAAGAACTTGCTAGCCTAAAAGATAAAGAAAGTGAATTAAAAGCTGATGTAGAAAAATTACAAGATAAAGACTATGTAGCAAGGTATGCAAGAGAAAAGTATTATTATTCAAAAGATGGAGAATATATTCTTAGAATACCTGAAGATAAATAGGTATTCTTTTGTTGAGGTGAAAATATGGATGTAGAATTACTTTATAAAGATGTAAAAATTAAAGATGGAGATGTAATAGTATTTGGATGTAGTTATGGACCAGACTCTATGGCTTTATTTCATACCTTATTGACTCTTAAAAAGAAGATAGATATAAAACTTATCTGTGCTCATGTAAATCATGGTAAAAGAAAAGAAAGTGAAGAAGAAAAAGTATTATTAGAAGAATACTGTAAGAAACATAATGTTACTTTTGAGTATATGAAAATTAAAAACTATGGAGATGACAACTTTCATAATGAAGCTAGGAATATAAGATATAACTTCTTTGAAGAGATAGTTAATAAATATCAAGCTAAATATTTGATGACGGCCCATCATGCTGATGACTTAATGGAAACAATTCTTATGCGAATAGTAAGAGGTTCTAATATATATGGTTATTCAGGCTTTAAAAAGGTAGTAAATATGAACACTTATACTATCTATAGACCATTCTTTGCTATTACTAAATCTAAACTTTTAGACTATGATCATAAATATAAAATACCTTATGCTATAGATGCTTCTAATAACAGTTCTGTTTATACAAGAAACCGTTATCGTAAAGAAGTATTACCATTTTTGAAGAAAGAAGATAGTAAAGTAGAACAGAAATTTATTAAGTTTCATCAAACACTAGATGAGGTTTCTTCTTATCTTCATAAAGAGGTAGAAAAAGCCTTGACCAAAGTAGTAAGTCATGATAAATTATTAATCGAACCATTTAATGATTTAGATACAATTATTCAAAAGTTAGTACTAGAAGAGATACTAAAAAGATTTTATCAAGATGACTTAGTCTTAATATCAGATAAACATTTAGACGCTATCTTTAAAATAATATCTTCTAGAAGAGCTAATGTTAAATTAAACTTTCCTAATGATGTAGTTATTAGAAAGAGCTATAATACTATAGAATTTGAAAGAAATACAGAAATAATAGATTCTTATGAAATAGAATTATCTAATTATGCTAAGTTACCTAATGGTCATGTTCTAAAAATAGTAGAAGAAGATAGTGGTAATAGTAATTATATGACTAGATTATCTAGTAAAGAATTAACACTACCTCTAAGAGTTAGAACTAGAGAATATGGTGATACCTTAGTAATAAAAAATGGTGGACATAAAAAATTAAAGAAAATATTTATAGATGAAAAGATACCTTTAAAAGATAGAGATTTATGGCCTGTCGTAGTTGATAGTAAGAATCAAATAGTCTTTTTGCCAGGTATTAAAAAAACCAAATATGATAAGAAAAAAGATGAATTCTATGATATAATACTGAAATATGAATAGTTAAAGGAGAGATAGTGTATTATGATACAAAATAAAAAAGTAAAACAGGGATTACTTCCTTATGTATTTTTACTATTAATAATGCTTGGTGTTTTCTATTTTGTTACTATTGCTAATCAAAAAATTAATAATTTAACCTATAGTGAGTTTATGAAAGCCTTAGACTCTAGTGAAGTAACTGAACTTGAAGTAAAACCAAGAGAAAGAGCTAGTATTTATGAAGTAAGTGGAAAACTAAAGAATTATGGAAAAAATGAAACATTCTATGTAAGACTTCCACTATCAGAACAAGTAATGAAAAAACTAGTAACTGCTAGTGATAAGTATAATTTTGAGTTTACTGCAGTAGCAGATCCAGAATCTAATTCTATAGTAATTTTTATTGCTAATTATTTACCTATGATATTAATACTTGTAGTTGGTTTCTGGTTTATTAATAAGCAGATGGGTGGAAAGAATGGCTCATTTGATTTTGGTAAAAGTAAAGCTAAACTATCAAGTGATAAGAATAAAGTAACATTTAAAGATGTAGCTGGTTTAAAAGAAGAAAAAGAAGAAGTTAAAGAATTAATTGATTTCTTAAAGAATCCTAAGAAATTCCAAAAATTAGGAGCAAGAATACCTAAAGGTGTCTTATTATATGGTCCTCCAGGAACTGGTAAAACATTACTTGCAAGAGCAGTAGCAGGAGAAGCAAATGTACCATTTTACTATATAAGTGGTTCTGACTTTGTTGAATTATTTGTTGGTGTTGGTGCTAGTCGTGTTAGAGATATGTTTCAACAAGCTAAAAGAACTGCCCCTTGTCTAATATTTATTGATGAAATAGATGCTGTAGGACGTCAACGTGGTAGTGGTATTGGTGGAGGCCATGATGAAAGAGAACAAACATTAAACCAATTACTAACTGAAATGGATGGTTTTGGTGAAAATGAAGGTATTATCATTATAGCAGCTACTAATAGACCAGATGTCCTAGATCCTGCTTTACTTAGACCAGGAAGATTTGATAGACAAGTTACAGTTAATCTACCAGATGTTAAAGGAAGAGAAGAAATACTTAAAGTTCATGCTAGAAATAAAGTATTGGCTGATGGTGTTAATATAGAAGCACTTGCTAAGAGAACTCCAGGATATTCTGGTGCCGACTTAGAAAACTTATTAAATGAAGCTGCTCTTCTTGCTGTTAGAAGAAATAAAGAAGCAATTACTATGAGTGAAATAGATGAAGCTAGTGATAGAGTCCTAATGGGACCTGCTAAGTCTAGTAAAACACGTAGTGAAAATGATCGTAAGCTAGTTGCCTACCATGAATCAGGTCATGCTGTAGTAGGAATTAAACTAAAAGGAGCTAACGATGTTCAAAAAGTAACAATTATTCCTCGTGGTTCTGCAGGTGGTTATAATATGATGATTCCTAGTGAAGAAAAGATTTGTTCTACTAAAACTGATTTGTTAGAACAAATTACTGGTCTACTTGCTGGACGTGTTGCTGAAGAAGTAGTATTTGGTGAAGTTACAACTGGAGCAGAAAATGACTTCTCAAAAGCTACAAAAATAGCAAGAGCTATGGTTACTGAATACGGAATGAGTGATTTAGGACCTATGCAATTAGAACAACAAGAAGGTAGTGTCTTCTTAGGAAGAGATTATAATAAATCAAGAAACTTCTCTAATGAAGTAGCTCATGAAATTGATACAGAAATGAGAAAAATAATAGATGAATGTTATAAGAAAGCTACTAAGATTATTAAAGATAATAGAGATTTATTAGAACTATTAGCAACAACTTTACTAGAGTATGAAACATTAACTAAAGAACAAATTGATTACTTAGTTGAAAATGGAAAAATGCCTAGTGAAGAAAAAGAAACAACTTATGAAAAAATGAGTCTAACTAAGTTAAAAGAAATAGCAAAAGAAAAAGGAATTAAAGGCTATTCTAAGATGGATAAAGAAGAAATAATAAAAGAACTTGAAAAATAGTTCTTTTTTTAGTAAAATATATACGAATTTTAACAAGGAGGGGAAAATTTATGAATAAGAAAGTAAAGGTAAACAAAAATATCAAAAAAGAAGCAGATGAATTTAAAAAATTTATAAGTAGAGGTTCAGTAGTTGATATGGCAATTGGTGTTATCATTGGTGGAGCTTTTGGAAAAATAGTAAGTAGTTTAGTAAATGATATTATTATGCCATTAGTAGGAGTAGTCTTAGGAGGATTAGACTTTAGTTCATTAAGTATTAAAGTAGGAGATGCTTCTATTAAATATGGTTCTTTTATTCAAAGTGTAGTTGATTTTCTAATAATCGCTCTTTGTATATTTACTATGTTACAAATTCTTAATGGTCTAAAAGATAAAGCTGATAAAAAACTAGGCCATAAAAAAGAAGAAGAAAAGCCTAAAAAAGATGAACAAATAGTACTTTTAGAAGAAATAAGAGACTTATTAAAAAAGCAATCTAAATAAAAGGTGATAAAATGAAAGATGAAACAATATTTAAAATATTAAAAAATTTAAAAACTAATCCTTTAGAATTTAATGAAGATAATTATAATAAAGAAACTTTAGGATATCTAAAAAAGATAATTAAATCATCTGATAAGTTATATGGAAGTAAAGATAGTGACTATTTAAGAAACAAATATGCTTGGTACTTGGAAGAATATTTTTATAGTAATGCAGAAAAAGATGAATTAAAAAATATTAATTATTTAAAAAAAATAGTCTTTGGATTCTTTTATAAAGCAAATCCAGAAGATATAAACGCTATTTTTAATAATGCTACAAAATTTATAAAAGATTCTTTTAATCAGATAGATGAATATAAGGAAACAGCAGGTGGAAATATTGAATCTATGGAAACTCTTTTAAGAGATAATGGCGTAGCCACATTTTCTACAATTTTAATGTATGCTTTAGCAGACGTAAAAGAAGTAGGTATATTAAGTGGATTATTGGGCATAAATGCTTATATGGTAACTCAGTTAAAGTCCAAAGATTCAAACAAATTCAATTTAGAAAAAACAGTAAACAGATTTAATGAATTAGTAAGTAGTGTAAAAATGGAAGATGAACCTTTTACAACTGCCTTATATGGTAAAAGATTAGCAGATTTTTGTACTGGTGAAATGGTGTTTAAAACTATCTATGATAAAGAAAGTGATGATAGAAGAATCATTAAGGGAAAGATAACTACTGAAGAATTAGAAGAAAATGCTAAACAATATATTATGAGATATAGAGCTGTTGCTCAACCTATAAATGAAGTAATAGACGATATAGAAATCCTAAAAGCATCACCAAAGAAAGAAGAAGATTACTCATTGTATGAAAGTGTAACAGCCTTAACTGCTACTGCTCTAGATAAAATTAGTGGAGAAAATAAGATTACTGTAGAAAATTATTTATTAAAGTCTTTAGCAACATCTAAAAAAATATTAGAGCCAAAAAGTAGAAAAAGCGAATTTATAGCAAAAGTTAAAAAATTATATAAAAAATAAAACTTTAAAAGGGGAGATTTGATGAATTATAAAACTATTGAAGAAATATTAATAATTCTTAAGACTAATCCAAGCGAGTTTCATGAAGAAAATTATGATAAAGAAACAATAGATTATTTAAAAGAGATAATATCATCATCAGATAAACTATATGGTAGAAATAGTAAGTACTTAAAAAATAAATATTATAGATATTTATATAATTACTGTTATAAAAATATTGATTCAAATGATAATTTGGATGAGTTAAGAAAAATAGTGTTTGGTTTCTTTTATAAAGTTGATTCAAAAGATTTAATGACAGTTTATAAAAATTCTAAAAGTTTCTTATTGCAGTCACTTAACAACTTTGATGAATTGAAACAAGAAAGAACACCAGAAAAAGTTTATAAACTATTAAGAGAAGATGGAATAACTACTATTTCTACTATTTTGATGTATTCACTGACTTTAAAAGATATAGGTGATTCAATTAGTAGTCTATTAATATCTAATGCTTATATGGCTAAAGAATTAGTAGAAACTACCAAAGAAGACAAATCTATAGTAGATAAAGTAATAAAGAAAGTAGAAGATACTGCTGACAAAGTTAAAAGTGGAGACCATCTAGTATTTGAAACGATTTATGGACTAGCATTAGTTGATTATTGTAATAATGATAAAATACTTAAACTTAACCCGTTCTATGATAAAGAAGAAGGTACTGGAAGATTTCTAAATAAAAGTAGTATTATGGATTTAGAAAAAGATGTAAATGAGTATAATAATAGATATAATAAGGGACATATTATACCAATAGATACTGCTATAGATGACATAGAAACTTTAGAGTTGTCAGAAAAAGATATTGATGATTACTCATTTTATGACTGTTTAACCTTTTTGACAAACAGTGCTATAAATAAAGTTAGAAAAGAAAATAATATAAGACTAGAAAACACATTGTTAGAAAACTTATATATGACTAAATTATTATTAGAAACTAAGAGTGAAAATAGGAGTAAGAAAAGTAAGATTAAAAAACTAATATAAAGGGGAAAATTATGAAGTGGAAAATAAGAGATGTTGAAATAGCTAACCAAGTAGTATTAGCACCTATGGCTGGTATTTGTAATAGTGCTTATCGAAGAATTATAAAAGAGATGGGTTGTGGTCTAATATATGCTGAAATGGTTAGTGATAAAGCTATTTGCTATGATAATCAAAAAACTATTGATATGTTATATATGAGTGAAGAAGAACGACCTATTACTCAACAGATATTTGGTAGTGATGTAGATAGTTTTGTAATAGCTGCTAAATATATAGAAGAAAATATGCATCCTGATATAATTGATATAAATATGGGATGTCCTGTTCCAAAGGTAGCAGTTAGAGCTCAAGCAGGTAGTGCCTTATTAAAAGATCCTTTAAAAGTAAAAGAAATAGTTAAAGAAGTAGTTAATAATGTTAAGTGTCCTGTAACAGTTAAGATAAGAAGTGGTTGGGATAGTGATTCTATCAATGCTGTTGCTATAGCTAAGATTTGTGAAGAAGCAGGAGCTAGTGCTATTTGTGTTCATCCAAGAACTAGAAAACAAGGATATAGTGGAAAAGCTGATTGGAACATAATAAAACAAGTTAAAGAAAGTGTTTCTATCCCTGTAATAGGAAATGGAGATATAACTAGTCCTTATCTTGCTAAACAAATGTTAGAAGAGACTGGCTGTGATGCAGTAATGATAGGTAGAGGAGTATTAGGTAATCCATGGTTAATAAGAGATACAGTAGCTTTGCTTGATGGAAAAGAAATACCAAAAGAAGTAACACCACTAGAAAAAATTGATATGTGTATAAAACATTTAAAACTACTTAGTGAGTTAAAAAATGAGAAAGTAGCGGTCTTAGAAATAAGAAATCATATTGCTTGGTACTTAAAAGGAGTAGAGGGTAGTAACCAATTAAAAAATAAAGTTTATCAAATGACTAATCTTTGTGATATACTACATGTATTAGAAGAATTTAGGAGGAGTTTTATATGAAGAAAGAACAACATTTAAAAGCACTATTTTCTCAAAGATTTGTAGCTTTTATGATAGACTTAATATTAGTATCATTTATTACAAGTTTAGTAACTGCTATAATCCCTACAAATAGTAGTATAGATAAACTATATGATCAACAGGTAAAAATAGTAGAGAACTATACAGCAGGGAAGGTAACTATGCAAGAGTATGTTAATCAGTTAGTAGATATTAATTATGATATAGCTAAACAAACAGGAATATTAACTCTTGTAAGTATAGCAATTTCCCTTTTATATTACGTTTTATATGTATATAAAAATGATGGACAATCTATTGGTAAAAAAATGATGAAAATAAAAATTCAGAAAAAAGATAAAGATAAAGAACTAACAATGAATGATTTATTATTTAGAACAATGATATTACAAGGTACTTTAGTAAGTATTATTGGTTTTTGTACCATTTTATTCCTTGATAAAGATACTTATCTAGCTACTAATAGTTTGCTAAACCTTATACAATATAGTATATTAATAATTAGTTTCTTTTTAGTAGCTTTTACTAAAGAAAGACAAGGTCTTCATGATATGGTAGCAAAAACAGAAGTAGTTTGTACTAATACCGTTTTAAATAAAGAGGAGGAAAAATTATGCGAGAATTAACAGAACAAGAAATTGTAAGACGTGAAAAAGCTGAAAAAATAAAAGAATTAGGACTAGACCCATTTGGACATAGTTTTAAAAGAACAGCTTTTGCTAACGATATAAAAGATAAATATAAAGATGTAGAACATGATGCTTTTGAAAGTATGACAGATGAAGCTACTGTAGCAGGTAGAATTATGTTCATTAGAAAAATGGGTAAAGCCTCATTTTGTACTATTAAAGATAAGACAGGCCCTATTCAAATATATATATCAATTAATGATATAGGTGAAGACAATTATAGCTTGTTTAAAACAGCAGATATTGGGGATATAGTTGGTGTTCGTGGGAAAATAATGAAAACTAAAACGGGAGAAGTAACTATTAAATGTTTAGAGTATACTCCTTTAGTAAAAGCTTTAAAACCACTACCAGAGAAATTCCATGGTCTTACTGATAAAGAAGAAAGATATAGAAGACGTTATGTTGATTTAATAATGAATGATGATACAAGAAGAGTAGCTTTCCTACGTCCCAGAATTATTAGATGTATCCAAAACTTTATGGATAATCAAGGATTTACCGAAGTAGAAACACCAGTTTTATCAACATTACTTACAGGAGCTAGTGCTAAACCATTTGTTACTCATCATAATGCTCAAGATTTAGATATGTACTTAAGAATAGCCTTAGAGTTACCATTAAAAAGACTATTAGTAGGTGGTATGGAAGCTGTTTATGAAATAGGACGTGTATTTAGAAACGAAGGAATGGATTTAAAACATAATCCAGAGTTTACTTTAATGGAAGCTTATTTAGCTTATAGTGACTTAAATGGAATGATGGACTTAACAGAAAATATGTATCAAACTATTGCAAAAGATGTAATTGGTAAGATGACTTATAATTGGTATGGTTATGAGATAAATCTAGAAGGGCCTTGGAAGAGAATAAGTATGGTTGATGCTATTAAAGAAAAAACAGGAATAGATTTCAAAAAAGAAATGACTGTTGAAGAAGCTTTAGAATTAGCAAGAGACCATCAAATAGTAGTAGAAGAACACGAGAAAAGTGTTGGTCACATTATTAATTTATTCTTTGAAAAGTATGTAGAAGAAACATTAATTCAACCAACATTCTTATATGGACATCCAGTAGAAATATCACCACTTACTAAGAAAAATCCGGAAGACCCTAGATTTGTTGATAGATTTGAATTATTTATTGCTGGCCGTGAATTTGCTAATGCTTATACCGAATTGAATGACCCAATTGATCAGTTAGCAAGATTTGAAGAACAATTAAAAGAAAAAGATTTAGGTAATGATGAAGCTAATGATATTGATATGGACTTTATTGAAGCATTAGAATATGGAATGCCTCCTGCTGGTGGAGTTGGTTATGGAATAGATAGATTAGTAATGTTATTTACAGAATCAGAATCTATTAGAGATGTAATATTATTCCCAACTATGAAACCATTAAATGGAACAGAAACAGTAAAGAAAGAGATAATTTCCGAAAAGAAGAAAGAAGTAATAGACTTTTCTAAAGTTCAAATAGAACCATTATTTACCGATTATGTTGATTTTGATACCTTTAGTAAATGTGATTTTAGAGCAGTAAAAGTTAAAGACTGTGTAGCAGTACCTAAAAGTAAAAAACTATTACAATTTACTTTAGATGATGGAACAGGAACAGATAGAATAATTCTTAGTGGTATTCATGCTTACTATGAACCAGAAGAATTAATTGGTAAAACTTTAGTAGCAATTACTAATTTACCACCTCGTAAAATGATGGGAATAGATTCTTGCGGAATGCTTTTAAGTGCTGTTCATACTGAAGAAGAGGAAGAAAAACTACATTTATTAATGATAGATGAGCATATACCAGCTGGTGCTAAACTATATTAGGAGGAATTAATTTCCTTCTTTTTTTATACTATATAATAGTGAGGTGTATATGAAAGATATATTAATTGGAATTGTTTATCGAACTGATGAGTTTAAACTTATTCCCTTTGAAAAAGAAAATATTAATTATGAAATATTTAGTCCTAAGAATGAAACAGATTATTCTAAATATGATGGATTTTATTTACCGGGAGGAGATGGTTGGTATAGTGAAGATATTAAATTAATAAAATATGCTAAAGAAAATAATATACCAATACTAGGAGTATGTCTTGGAATGCAAGAGATGTCAGCTTTTCTACTAGGTGAAGAGAAAGATATTACTAAAAAGATATTGAATCACAATGGTAGTGAACACTTAGTATCTATTAAAAGAAATAGTTTTCTTTATGATATAGTACAAAAACAAGAAATATTTGTTAACTCTAGACATAATGACTATATCCCTAAATTATCATCCTTATATATCAGTGCTAGAAGTTTAGATAATTGTATTGAAGCAATAGAGTTGAAAAATCATCCATTCTTCTTAGGATTACAATGGCATCCAGAGAGTTTGTATGAAACTGATGAGTCATCAAGAAGAATATTTAATACCTTTTTTACTAAATGTTTTTCACAAAAAATTCACAAAAAAAATCGCTAATTGCTTGTAAAACAAAGTTATTATTCGTATAATTAATATATGGAAGGAGAAGAAAATTATGAAAAAACATAATGCATTGAAAGTTAGTTTAATTACACTATTTGTATTTGTGCTTTTGACATGGATTTTACCAGCTGCTACTTATCAATCAAGTTATTCTGAGATTGGTAGATCACAAGTTGGAATATTTGATTTAGTATCTTATCAAAATACAGTATTAGGATATTTTGGTTATGCTTCATTATTTATTCTAGCAATTGGTGGATTCTATGGAGTATTAGTAAAAGTTGGAGCATATAGAAAAGTATTAGATGCTATTGTTAAGAAGTTTAAAGGTAAAGAACATATTTGTATTATAATAATTGCTTCTTTATTTGCTGTTTTAACATCATTCTGTGGAATGCAACTTGCACTATTAATGTTATTCCCATTTGTTATTTCTTTAGTATTAATGCTAGGATATAATAAATTAGCTGCTACTGCTGTAACTGCTGGTAGTGTTGCTGTTGGATTAATGGGAACTACATTTGCATATAATACAACTCAAATGTTACAACAATACTTATCAGTAAAACCAACAACTCAAATCTGGACTAGAATAATCTTACTTGTTCTAGGATTAGTAATCTTACTAATTAATGTTTTGAAATTTGGAAAGAAAGAGAGTACAAAATCATCAAGTGATGAAAAGAGCTATATTCCAGAAGTGGTTAAACATGACAAGAAGCAAAAGAAGAATTGGCCATTAGTAGTTATTCTTGATTTAGTATTATTAGTTACTATTTTAGGATTTATTACTTGGACTAATTCATTCAATGTAAATCTTTTTGAAGATGTTAAAACAGCTGTTACAGGATTTAGTGTTCCAGCTTATGTTGCTCTATTAGCACTATTAGTAATAATAAATATTATTCTATTTGCTAAGAAGTCTAACAAAAAAGCTTATATCATCTTAGATGGTATTGTAGCTTTACTTACTGTTATTGTATTAATTGGTAGCTTTGGAGTAAAGGCTAAATTCTTTACAGGAATTACTAAAGCATTAAATACTAGTTTCCCAGTATTCGGTAAACTATTAGGAAGTACTATTCCTGCTTTTGGTAGCTGGACATTAACAGAAGTAATAGTTTTATTATTACTAGCCTTAGTTGTTATTAAATATGTATATAAAATAACTTGGGATGATATGATAGTAGGATTTAGTGAAGGACTAAGAAAAGCATTATTACCTGCATTTATTGTATTTGTAATTTACTTAATATTAGTACTTACAACTTATAATCCTTATCAATTAGTAATATATAAAGCATTATTAGGACTAACAAAAGGATTCAATGTATTTACAACAGGATTAGTAGTAATTATTTCAAGTATAATTAACGGAGATCCAACATATGCCTTCTATAGCGTTTTACCTTATTTTGTAAGTGTAGTAACTGCTACAGATACATATCCATTAATCTCAGTTATCTTCCAAGCATTATATGGTATTGTTACATTAGTAGCACCTACAAGTATTCCATTAATGGTAACACTTGCTTACTTAAAAGTACCTTATAAAGATTGGTTAAAATATATTTGGAAAATATTATTAGAACTAGTTGTAGTTGCATTTATAATATTTACAATATTAGTACTAATTTAAAAAAGAGATTCTTCTCTTTTTTTTAACTCTATGATATGCTTATATAGCATAAAAGCCTTTCTTTTTTTTAATAAGAGATAAACTATATTATAGATAATAAAGTGAGGGATGAATAATGAAAAAAATTGATAGTAACAAGAAACTTATAATTATTAGTCTTTTAATATTAATAGTTATTTTTGTAGGAATAAGTTTTGCTCTAGCTAAAATGACTTTAAGAGGAGATAAAAACATAACTTTAATAGCAAAAAACCTTCAACTAAATTATACTGAAGGAACCTCAACTATTGCCCTTACTAAAGTAGCTCCTCAAGAAGATAGTGATGGACTTAAGAATACACCTTATACCTTTACCTTAAAAAATACTGGTACTAGAACTATAACATATGATGTTTATCTAGATGATGATAGTGATTGTACTGATTGTGCAACATTTACTCATAGTTTCTTATCATATGATTTAAAGAAAGATGGGACATCAGTATCAAATGGGAAACTATCAACTAGTAGCAATAAATTAGGTTCTTATTCAATAGCAGGTAATACTACTCAAAGCTTTGAATTTCGTTTATGGTTAAACTTAGATGCTACAAACGATGTTATGGCAAAATCATTCTACAGTAGAATAAGAGTAGAAGCTACTGAGCAAGTTGATTAAACTAGTTCACATTAAGAACTAGTTTTTTTGTCACTTTTTTTGGTCTTAAAATAATTGCTTAACCATATTCCTTCTCGTTAAAATATAAGTATACAAGGAGGAAATAAAATGTTTTCGAAATTTAGTGAAGATGCTCAGAAAGCCTTAGTATTAGCTAGAAAAGAAATGAGGACTTTAAAACATCCATATGTAGGAAGTGAACATTTACTATTAGCTATACTATCAATGAAAGAGTTAAAAGTAACTAATCATTTAAAACTATTAGGTTTAACATATGATAAATTTAAAGATGAATTAATAAGAGTAGTAGGAATAGGAAAGACAACCAATGACTGGTTTTTATATACCCCCCTTTTAAAAAGAGTATTAGAAACAGCAATGTTAAATAGTAAAGAAAATAAAGAAAGTGAAGTGTCAGTTACAGAGTTATTCTTATCACTATTAGAAGAAGGAGAAGGTATAGCTATTAGACTATTAATGGGTATGAATATAGATATAGATAGACTATATCAAGAGTTTTCTACTTCTTTTACAGAAAAGAAAATAACAGGACATAAGAAATTACTGATTGAAGAGTTTTCCGTTAATCTAAATAAAAGAATTATGTCCAATGAAATAGATCCTGTTATAGGTAGAGAAACAGAGCTAAAAAGAATGATAGAAATACTTTGTAGAAGAACTAAGAATAATCCACTACTATTAGGAGAAGCAGGAGTTGGAAAAACAGCTATAGTTGAAGAATTAGCAAGACAAATAGTAGAAAATAATGTTCCAAGAGCCTTAAGAGGTAAAGAGATATTATCTCTTTCGATGGCATCTTTAGTAGCAGGTACTAAGTATCGAGGAGAATTTGAAGAAAGAGTAGGTAAAATACTTAAAGAAATAGAAGAACATGATGAGTACCTAATCTTTATAGATGAGATTCATACTTTAGTAGGTGCAGGTGGAGCAGAAGGTGCAATAGATGCATCTAATATCTTAAAACCAGCCCTTGCTAGAGGAAAAATACATTTGATAGGAGCAACTACTGTATCTGAATATAGAGAATTTATTGAGAAAGATAAAGCCTTAAATAGAAGATTTCAAATACTATTAATAGAAGAGCCTAATAAAGAAAAGACTAAAGAAATATTAAAGAAATTAAAACCATTATATGAAGCTTATCACTCTGTATCAATATCAGATGAAATGATTGATATGATAGTAGATTTATCAAATACTTATATATATGAATATTATCAACCAGATAAAGCGATAGATATATTAGATGAAGTATGTGCTAAAGCTAGTCTTATAGAAGATAAAAAAGATAAAGAACTAAAGAAATTAAATAATTCACTGCAAAAAATTGTAATAGAAAAAAAAGAAGCAGTTACAAGTCAAAACTTTAAAAAAGCATCTAAACTAAAACAAAGTGAAAAAAATTTAATTACTAAGAAAAATGAACTTGAGTTTTCTCTTCTTGGTAAAAAGAAACCTAGGAAAATAACTAAAGAAATGATAGCAGAAGTTATTTATTTAAAAACTAAAATTCCTGTATACGAAATAATAGAAGGTAATAAGACAAAACTATTTTCCCTAGAAAAAGAATTATTAAGTAAAATTATAGGTCAAGATGAGATAATCCATGATTTATGTAATTTAACTAAAAAAATACAATTAGGTTTTCAAGATAGTCCTAAGATACATACCTTTCTTTTAGCTGGTAGTACAGGAATAGGTAAAACCTATTTAGTAAAAGAATATGCTTCTCTTCTTTATGGAAAAGATCACTTTATTAGATTAGATATGAGTGAGTATAAAGAAGAACATTCAGTAAGTAAAATACTTGGAGCTCCTCCAGGATATGTGGGCTTTGATAATCATGAGACTATACTTGATCAAATAAGACTATACCCTCATTGTGTAATACTATTAGATGAGATAGAAAAAGCATCACCTTCTGTATTAAAACTATTTCTTCAAGTAATGGATGAAGGTTATTTAAAGGACTCTAAAGGACGAAAAGTGTCTTTTGAACACATTTTTCTCTTTATGACAACTAATTTAGGAGCGAATAAAAAAGATATAGGATTTGTGGAAACAGTAGATAGTAAGAATACAGATATAGAAGAATTTTTAGGTGTAGAATTTGTTAACCGTATAGATAAGAAATACTATTTCAAAGATTTAACTAAAGAAGATATTGAAAGAATAGTAAATCTAAAATTAGACCTGTTAATAAATGCTTTTAAGAAAAAGAATATAGAAGTAGAAATATCCACAGATATTGTGGAAAAAATAATTTCTAAAGCTAACTATGAAAAGTTTGGAGCAAGACAAGTGGATAAAGTTATTGATGATATTGTAACACCTGTTATAGTTGATGCTTGGTATCATGGTGAAAGTTGTGTTTCTATCTAGAAAATAAGTGAAAATTAAGAGAAAATGCTTTCTATTGTCTCTTTTTTTTGTTACAATAATCAGTAGGAGATGATACAATGGGATTATTTACAAGATTATTTGATCATGAATATAAAGAATTAAAAAAATTTGAATCTTTAGCAGATAAAATAGTAGCCTTAGATGAAGACTATCAAAAGTTATCGGATGAAGAGTTAAAGAATAAAACAGAGGAATTTAAGAAACGTTTAGAAAATGGAGAAACACTAGAAGATATTTTAGTAGAAGCTTTTGCTACTGCAAGAGAAGCAGCTTATCGTGTTATAGGAGAAAAACCTTTCTATGTTCAGATACTAGGTGCTTTAGCAATACACTATGGTAATATAGCAGAAATGAAAACTGGTGAAGGAAAAACACTAACATCCGTTTTACCAGCTTACTTAAATGCTTTAGATGGAAAAGGAGTACATATCATTACTGTTAATGAATATCTAGCTACTCGTGATGCTGAATGGATGGGTGGAATTCATAGATTTTTAGGTTTAACAGTAGGAGTTAATACAAGAGAATTAAGTCCTAAAGAAAAACAAGAAGCTTATGCTTGTGATATTTTATATTCTACAAATAATGAAATTGGATTTGATTATCTAAGAGACAATATGGTTATTAGAAAAGAAGATAGAGTACAAAGACCATTAAACTTTGCTATCGTTGATGAAGTGGATTCAGTATTAATAGATGAAGCAAGAACTCCATTAATTATTTCTGGAGGACAATTAGTTAGTGCAAACCTTTATCAAGATGCTGATAGTTTTGTTAAAGGATTAAAAGATGATGTAGATTATCTATACGATGAAACTACTAAGAGTGTAACATTAACTGATGAAGGTAGTGAAAAAGCAGAAAAAGCTTTTCGAGTTAAGAATCTTTATGAAGTAGAAAATGCAACTTTAGTACATTATATTAATCAAGCTTTAAGAGCAAACTATTCTATGAAATTAGATGTAGATTATGTTGTTCAAGATGGAGAAGTTGTTATAGTAGACCAATTTACTGGACGCTTGATGAAAGGACGTGCTTATAGTGATGGACTTCATCAAGCAATTGAAGCTAAAGAAGGAGTTCGTATTAATCAAGAAACTAAAACTTTAGCAACTATTACTTTCCAAAACTTATTTAGAATGTATAAAAAGTTATCTGGTATGACTGGTACTGCTAAAACAGAAGAAGAAGAATTCCGTGATATTTATAATATGTATGTTATTTGCATCCCAACTAATAAACCAGTTGAAAGAATTGATGCTTCTGACTTAGTATTTGCTACTAAAAATGCTAAGTATAAAGCTATTATTAATGAAGTAAAAGAAAGATATACTAAGGGTCAACCAGTATTAATTGGTACTATTGCTATTGAAACTAGTGAATTAATAAGTGCTTTATTAAAGAAAGAAAAGATTCCACATGAAATATTAAATGCTAAGAATCATGCAAGAGAAGCTGAAATTATTTCTAAAATTGGTCAACATAAATCAGTCACTATCGCTACTAATATGGCTGGTCGTGGTACTGATATTAAATTATCAGATGAGATAAGAGCACTTGGTGGATTATGTGTTATTGGTACTGAACGTCATGAATCTCGTCGTATTGATAATCAGTTAAGAGGACGTTCTGGTCGTCAAGGAGATCCTGGATTTACACAGTTCTTTGTATCTATGGAAGATGATTTAATGGTTCGCTTTGGTAGTGAAAAAATTAAAGAAATGATGACTAGTTTTGGATTTGGTGATCAAGCTATTCAAAATAAATACTTTTCTAAAGCTATTACAACTGCTCAAAAAAGAGTTGAAGGAAATAACTTTGATGCTAGAAAACAATTATTACAATATGATGATGTAATGAATACTCAACGTGAAATCATGTATGGTAGAAGAAATGAAATTCTAGATAGTGAATCTGTTCATGAACAAGTTCTTGAATGTATGAGAAATTATGTTACTGACTTAGTTAAGTCACATACTATAGATGGTATTTTAAGTGAACAAGATAAGAAAGAAATAGTATCTTTTGCTAATGAAAATTTACTAGATAAAGATATTACTGAAAATGATATTAGTTCATTATTAGATGATGATATGATAGACTTCTTATATAATAAAGCAAAAGAAGAATATGAAGAAAAACTTAGTGATGTTCCAGTAGAAATAACTAGTGAATTTGAAAAAGCATTATCTTTACAAGTCATTGATAATTACTGGATGGAACAAATTAATGTAATGAGTCACTTGCGTGAAGGTATTTATTTACGTAGTTATGGTCAAGAAGATCCATTAAGAGCATATAGTACTGAAGGATTTGATTTATTTGATCAAATGTTACAAAAGATTGATCATGATGTTACTATATTCTTACTAAAAGCAGAAATACAAAAAACTGTTGAAAGAAAACCAGTTACAAGAAATGTTCAAACTAATGATGATAAATCAGATTCAGTAAAGAAACCAAAGAAGAGTAAAAAAGTAGGTCGTAATGATCCTTGTCCATGTGGAAGTGGTAAAAAATATAAGCAATGTTGTGGTAAATAAGCTCGCAAAGCCTTATAAATAACGGGCTTGCAAGCTTTTTACTACTTACAATTTTTAGGTAATTTTACTTCAAAAAAGGCGTTTAGATAAGTTTTTTTGGTGAAATCAGCCTTAAAACAAGGTGTATATTATATAATAAAAAAGGAAGTGATTATTGTGAGAGAGATAAGATTATGTGACGATTCTTCATTTGAAGAAACTGTTGGAAGATGTAATAAAAATGGATTAGGAATTGAAGTTCAAGCTTTTGCTGATTCAATAACAAGAAAAATTGGGGAATCAGATGAAGAAGTATATTCTAGAATAGAAACAGAATTATTGAAAGAAAAATCAGTTTTAGATAATATGAATTGTGGTAAGAGTTTACATGCCCCACATGCTGGTGTTGAAACAGGAACAAAAGATTACTATGATTATGAAAAAATAATGAAGTATTTAAATACTGCATATCAAGTTGCTTCAAAACTTGGCTGCACAGAAATAGTTATTCATAATGGTTATAAGGTTGGTACTTATTATTATCCAAAGTATATTGAGAGATCTATAAATTTTTGGAAAGAGTTCTTAAAAGACAAAGATAGTAGAGTAACTATTTGTATAGAAAATCAATTTGAATTAGATAGTGACATGTTAATACAAATAATTGATGGTGTAGCCGATGACAGACTAAAAGTATGTTTAGATATTGGACATGCACATGCTAATTCAGTTATGCCAGTTGAAAAATGGATTGAGAAATTGGGTGATAGAATAGCGTATTATCATTTACATAATAATCATGGAAAACAAAATATTTCTGATCATAATGATGACGAACATTTAGGAATATGCCATGGAACAATTGATATTGCAAAAGTATTAGAGTATTCTGAAAAATATTCTCCTAATGCAATATGGAATTTAGAATCAAAAGTAGAATATCATGATGAAGATATAGAAAAATTAAAATATTTAGGGTATATAAAGGAGTGATAAAATGGCAAATTTAATAGTGGTGTCTGGCCCACAAGCTGTTGGTAAAATGACAATAGCAGAAAAAATTAGAGAACGATTAGGATATTCTCTAATGGTTAACCACGATAGCATTGAAGTTTCAGATAAAATATTTGGTATGGGCACACCTGCACAAAAAGAATTGAACAAAATAATTAGAAAAGGTGCATTTGATACTACAATACAATATGATATAGATATGATTTTTACTTTTGTAACAGCCTTTGATTCACCAGAAGATATAGAGTATTTAAATAATTTAAGAAATATGTTTGAAGCAACAGGTGGGCAATTTTATTTTGTTGAATTAGAAGCAGATGTGAAAACAAGATTAGAAAGAAATGTAACTCCTCACAGATTAGCATCAAAATTTACAAAAAATGATGTTGAAAGAAGTCAAAGAGATTTACTTGATACAATGGAAAAGTATAGATTAAATTCTAATGATGGAGAATTAATTTGTCCAAATCATTTGAAAATAAATAATACTAATTTAGAACCAGAAGAAGTTGCTGATCAAGTTGTTGAATACTTTAAATTAATAAACAGTCATAGTCATAAGATATAAATATATTTTTTAGATAAGTTATTAGATAAGTTGTTGAATAAAAACTTGCAATATTTCAATAAAAAATTATTAAATTAAAATAAAAAATACCAGTTTAAAAGGAAAAATTACTTGGCTGTTTTAATATTTTACCATGTGGAAGTGGTAAGAAATACAAACAAAGTTGTGGCAAATAAGCTTGCAAAACCTTATAAATAAAGAGTTTGCGAGATTTTTCTTTGCTTGAAAAAATGGTATAAATTGTAAAGACTACAGCACTATCTACACATTATCTACATTTAACAACTTTTCAAGAATACGTTAAAATTCTTATAACAAAAGGGAAAAACAAGAATCGTTCACTTCGAAAGTGGTGTTGGTAAAAATGTGTTATAGTTGTAATAGAGGTGTATTTATGAAAAGAAATAATTTGAAGAAGGTATTAGGAAAAATATATAGATTGTTAGATTTTAAGCAAAAAATAAAATTTTTAATTATTATATTAATAATGATTGTATCAGCTGTTTTAACTCAGATGACTCCAAAAGCAATTGGATGGTTAACAGATGATGTTTTAAATGTAAATGGTGTTACGTTTGAAAAAGTTGTTCCTTTTCTTATTTTGATTCTTGTAGTTAATGTAGGTAATGAAATAATCAAGATTATAAGAAGAGTAATGGTAGAAGATGTTGCAACAAGAACAGAAAAAAAAGCTCGTGGAATGGTTATAAAATCACTATTAATGGCCCCATTATCATATTTTAGAAAGAATATGATAGGTAATATTCATGGAAGAATGAATAGATGCTTAGATGGTACTATAAAATTAGAAAAATTATTATTTATGGATTTTGCTCCAGCTATTTTTAATAGTGTGGCTGCTATTATAACAATTTTCTTAACTTTGCCAATTACACTTGCTTTACCTATGTTAATGGTTATTCCTATAGGTGTTACTATTGTTTTAGCTCAAATAAATAGTCAAAGAGGTATAAGAGTAGAATTGTTAGAAAGAAAATCAAGTATGGATGGAACAATAGTTGAACTTATTAATGGAATAGAAGTTATTAGAATTTGTGATAGTGTTGACTTTGAAACAAATAGATTTGATACTAAATCTGAATTTTTAAGAAATAAAGAAATGAAGCATCATAAAGCGATGGCGTTATATGATTGTTTAAAATTTATAAATCAGGCGGTGTTCACTGTATTAATAATAGGAATATCTACTTATTTAGCAACTAAAGGTATAATATCAGTAGGTGCTGTATTAACAGCTTATTTATGTTTTAATCAATTAACAAAACCATTAGAAGAATTACACAGAATATTTGATGAAGTATCAGAATGTACAATACTAGCAAGTGATTTCTTTGAAATGGTTGAAATACCAAATGATTTTTCATATTTGGATACGAAAAGAGAATTAAATAATGAAGTAACTGATGAAATTATAAATATAAAAAATTTAAGTTTTCACTATTCGGAAGATAAAGATAAGTTAATTCTAAAAGACTTCAATATTGATATAGAAAAAGGAATGTATTTAGGAATAGCTGGTCCTTCAGGATGCGGTAAATCATCATTAATTAAATCAATTTGTAAATTAGAAAAAGCAGATGGTACTATCATTTTGGATGATACAAATATTGATAACTTAAATAGAAAAGATATTTCTAATATAATTGCCTTAGTTCCTCAAAATCCATTTTTAATTGCTGGAACAATTTATGAAAATATTACTTATGGAATTAATAGAGAAGTATCAATAGAAGAAGTAGAAGAAGCTGCTAAAAAAGCTTATATACTTGATTATATAGAAGAACTACCAGAAAAATTCGATACATTAATATCTGAAGGTGGAAATAATCTTTCAGGAGGACAAAGACAAAGAATTGCAATTGCAAGAATATTCTTAAGAAAGCCTAAAATATTAATATTAGATGAAGCAACAAGTGCTCTTGATAACACATCAGAAAAACATATTCAAAGTGAAATAGAAAAATTACAAAAAGAAAACAATACTACTATAATAGCAATTGCTCATAGATTAACTACTTTAAAGAATTGCGACAGAATAATTGTATTGAATAAAGGTAAGATTGAAGAAAGTGGAAAATATGATGAATTGATTGAAAAAGAAGGAATCTTTAGTGACATGTATTATGGAAAACTAAAATAAATTTTTATCTACATTTTAGTAGAGTTTTGCCAAAAACGATTTAATGTGAATTAACATAAAATAACGTGTTTTAAAGTGATTAGAATAGTATCTAAGATCTCAGAATTGCAAAACATCGCATCTGTGTGGCTCAGGAAAAAAATATAAAAATTGTTGTGGTAAATAAGCTCGCAAGTCTGCATAAAATAAGGAATGCTATCACAGAAAATATGATAACATTTTTCTTTTGAAGATAGAATTATAAAATTTAAAGAAAATAATACTTATGAATAAAGAAAAATAAACTTTACAACTTATAGAAGATAATAATGGAGTTATTACAACTAAAAAAATTATTTAAAATGATATTAACATTGTGCTTTGACTTGTGTTTATTTCAAAACTTGTTCACAAAAATTAAAATTATGTAGTAAAATAAAGGTGTGAACAATAATTATATTTGTTAATATCTTTTAAAATCTAAGTAGGAATGAGAAAAAAGATTGAAAAAAGATTTAGTAACTGCAGAAATAATAGTTAAAGAAAATAAAGTGGGAATACTAAGAGCTGGAAATGTTAATTATATTTCTTTAATTGATTCAGTGAAGTATCAAAACTCAAATGAGCCATCTTTTACAGTTAAAAATTGGTTAAGAAAAATAAATAATATTGATTATATTGGCCTATGGGAAGAAATTCATAATCAGAATTTTAATTTGATCGAATTCGACCAAATTAAAACTGAGTATGGTAAAAATTCGTTTGCAATGTCACCAACACAATGGATAAAAAGGACTAAAGCAATAGGAATAATTTCAAAAGGTGGGAGATATAGTATTGGAACTTATGCTCATCCGGATATTGCATTTGCATTAAATACAGGAGAACAAATTAAGTTTCAAAACTAAAGGAGAAAGAGAAAAATGAAAGTTCAAAAATTAATCAAAATGTCTTATAAAGAAAATAAAAGAAGTTCTCTAGCTATATATTTAATATTGAGATTTTTAGTTATATTATGTATGGTTCTTCAACTTATAAGAGGAGATTTAAATAATGCTTTATTATGTTTATTATCATTAATATTATTATTTGCACCATTATTTATTCAAAATAAATTTGAAATAACTTTGCCAGATGGATTAGAAATAGCTATATACTTATTTATATTTTCTGCTGAAATATTAGGTGAAATTAATAATTTCTATGGAATAATTCCTTATTGGGATACAATGCTACATACAATTAATGGATTTTTAGCAACAGCTGTTGGTTTTTCCTTAGTAAATTTATTAAACAATAATAGTACACATATTAATTTATCACCATTTTATTTGTGCTTAGTAGCTTTTTGTTTTTCTATGACAATAGGAGTATTATGGGAATTTTTTGAATATGGAAGCGATAAAATATTAAAACTCGATATGCAAAAAGATACGATTGTACAAGAAATATCATCAGTAGCATTAAATCCTGATGGTAAAAATAAGCCAGTCATAATTGATAATATTGGAAAAACAGTTGTTTATGATACTAAGGGAAATATAATCCAAACAATAGATAACGGTTATTTAGATATAGGTATAAACGATACTATGAAAGATTTATTTGTTAACTTTGTTGGTGCTTTAGTATTTAGTTTCTTTGCTTATTTTGGTTTGAAACATAATGAAAATAATTTATTTATAAATAATTTTGTTCCAACAAAAGGTAAAAGAAAAATGGCAAAATCTGTAGCAGAAGTTTTATCAAAATGATATTTATAATAGACTATTCAAAGGAATAGTTTTTTTCTTTAATAGTAGAATTATTATTATTTTTGTATATTATACTAATAGGAGGTTGTTATGTATAATAATGATAATTTTGAGAAGTTAAAAAAAAGAATAGATAAATATAGAAATTGTTATATTCAAGGACCAACAGGACCTAAAGGAGAAAAGGGAGATACTGGAGATAGAGGAGTACAAGGACCTACTACTATAGAAGTAGGTATTACAGAAACAGTAGAGTCACATCAAGAAGCTAAAGTAGAAAATATCGGTACAAATGAAGATGTAGTTTTAAGATTTAGAATACCAAAAGGGGAGCAAGGGATAGAGGGAAAAATAGGACCCCAAGGAATTCCCGGACCTAAAGGAGATAAAGGAGATATTGGACCTCAAGGAATAAAAGGTGAAAAAGGAGATCAAGGACCAGCCACTATTCAAATTGGAACTGTTGAAACAGTTGATTCAACGGAAGATGCTGAAGTTGTAAATACTGGTACACCTGTTGATGTAGTTTTAGATTTTAAAATACCAAAAGGAGAGAAAGGCGACCAAGGAGATATGGGACCAAGGGGATTACCAGGAGAAATAGGAAGAACAGAACATATAGCTATTGATGAGACAGAAACTTTAGAACCAGGTGAACCAGCTCAAGTTATGGATACCTTTGAAAACTGGGTACATCATTTAGCATTTTTAATTCCAAAAGGAGAGAAAGGTGCTACTGGAGAAAGAGGTCCACAAGGACCAGCCGGACCACCAGGAACAGAATTTGTATCTTCTTATGGGATTAGATATTCAATGTCTACTACTCCACTTGCTTTACTTCAAGGAACAGATAATATTATTCCTTTGCCTGAAAAAGGAGCAGCTTTTCTTACCGAATATCCAGATGATAATTCAATTAAAATAAAAGAAAATGGAGTTTATCTCATATCTTATTCATTATGTGGTGCTACCAATGAAGAATGTTCTTTAACTATGTCAGTAAGAGCTAATGATATATTACAACCAGCAACAAATATTACTAGTGAATTTCAAGCACAAATAATTAATTCTATAAGTTCATCTACCATTGTAGCACTAAGTAAAGATGATTTGATAACATTAAATGTAAAACCATCTATGGCAGTTAACATAACATTTAATGGAAGTACTAATGCGATATTAAGTGTTGTAAAAATACATTAAAAGTAATGAAAATTGATTATTTCAAAATATTTTTCTAGCATAATTTATGGTAAAGGAAAGTGATAATATGGAAATAATTAATAACAATACAGTGGTAGTAACTAATAGTGAAGAATTAAAAGATGTACTAAGTAATACAAATGATTATAATTATATATATTTAGGTAATGATATAACTTTAACGAGTGGATTTAAAATAAATGCTAATAAAACAAAAGTAACTATTGATGGTACATATAATAATATAAAAGCAACCTATACAAATAATTTAACTGATAGCACAGATGTTATAACGGTTAGTACTACGAATAAAAGAATTATACTTAAAAATATGAATATAGTTAGTTCCCATACCTATAGCGTAGTTTATGTGCCATCTCATCCTAATTATTCTAACTTAACTGTTGAGTATAATAATATTAATTTTAATGGTATAGAACTATCTAATAATTACTATGGTTCAACAAAGATTATTGATTCTATTATAACTGTCAGTGATACAAATGGTGTAACTGCTCAAAAAGTATGTGATTCTAATAGAATAATAATAGGTGGAAATACAACAATTACAAGTAATTCCACTACCAACACAGTATTCTTCTTTAATGATGTAATACCATCTTATATTAAAATAGTACCTAATAGTAATGTAAATATCACAACTAATAAAGAATTAATGAATGGTACTAATCGACTTGATTTAATAGTAGGACATGGAGCAGAATTCCTTTTAACTACTGGAAATGGTTTTGCTATTACAACAACACATGGAGCTAGGAATGTCATAATTGAACAAATGGCTAATTTTACTTTTATAGAAAAGAGCCATCAACGAGTCCCAATGTGGAATGTATTTGGTGATTTTAAAGTTTTAGAAGGAGCTAGTATATCAGTACTAAATACTTATATGACTACTCCAACTGATAATTATAATATCTATTTTAAAGGTACAAACCAAAAATTTATATTAGATAATCCTAAATATGTGAATATCTATACTAAAAATGCCAATGTAGTATATGCCAATAATTCTGTTGATTTTTCCTTTAAATTTTCAAGGATTAATATGTGGATTTATGCTCTAGATTATACAAGTGCTTGTACACTAGATGATCAACCTGCATTTTTCTGGTATAAAGAAAATACTCCTGCTGAAATAACTGGCTCTTTTAGTAAAGATACTACTACAGTTACATCTCACAATTTTACTGATAGTGAATTAAGCTCAATATCAGATATAACTAGTTTTAAATTTCAAGGTATAAAGATATTAACTTTAGGACAATTAAAAACTAATGTACATCCAGTCCTCAATTCTACCAATACCATATCAGGTCATACCACACCATATGCTAATGTAAAAATAGAATATGATAGTAAAAACTTACTAGCAACTGCTGATGAAAATGGTTTATTTGAAGCTGATCTTGATACTACTATTCCTGATAATACAAGAATTAAAATAATATCTTGTTTAAATAGTTGTTATACCGAAAGAAAAGTGACAGTACCATTTAGTGGAGAATTAACCCTTTTAAGAGTAACAGAGAATATTCCTTTTAGTATGAATCCGTCATCTATTAAACCACTTATTTTACCTAAAAAGAATCAAACAATAGTAACAGTAGTTGATAGTAGAATAAATAGTAGTAAGTGGAAACTATATTTAAATTATACAAATCCAATGATAGAAAAAGAGGGAAAAGTATTAATAGATTCATTAGTTTTTAAAAAATTTGATAATGAGGAAATTATTTTAAAGACTAATAAGAAACTAATATATGAATCAAGTGATAATGGTGGAAATATAAGTGTAAGTAATGTTACTTTTTCTACGGATAAAGGATTATTACTTAAACCGAGTAAAGATTTATTAGAAGATGAGGATTATTCTACATTAATAATTTGGAGTGTAGAGGAGTAATGCTTTTTCCAAATATTAAATTGATTTATAAAATATTGTGTAATGAGGTGAAATATGAAAAATGATTATATTTATATTAAACTTTATAATGATAAAGAAGTAAAATTAAATGTTAAATTAAAGGATAAATGTAATAAGGTAGTTTTTGAAGGTAAAACTGATAATTTAGGAAGAATTAAAATACCAATATGTAACAATGAACTTTATAACCTAATAATATATTCTAATTTAACAGTTATCAAAGTATCTTTAATTGCTAAAAAGAATAGAGTCTATCATATAAATATTAATAATAAAAGCAATGGTAAACTCATTACAGTTTTACTAATGGATAAGAATTATCCTAATATAAAAATAGAAGGAGGTAAAATGACATTATGGCAAGACAGACAATAAACATAACAAATGGTAAAGGAAGTATTGAGTTAGTTAATGGAACTTATAATGCTACAGCAGTAGTTGGAGGATATGATTCTTCAACTCTTACTCCAAATAGTGTAAATGTGGTAGAAGGTACCAATACATATGCTTTTACTATAAGTGCTACAGGGACTTTAACTCTTCATGTTACTGATACAGGTGATCCTGTTACTGGTGTTGATATTGTTGGTGCAAGATTTATAAGAACTGATAGTACAGGGACAGTAGTTGGAACAGAAGCTGTTACTAATCAGGATGGTAATGCCGTATTTAATAATGTTCCTTTCGCTGCAACTGGAAGTAATCCAATATATTACAAACAAATAGCAGGAGATGGAGGACATACATTTGATGATGGTGTTAAATCAATTACTATGACTGTAGAAAACCAAACTGTAGAAATAACAAATCCTCAAGCTCCACTTAGAAATTTCACATTAATGGATGAAAGCTATCCAAATATACCAATTATGGATGGACAAATAATACTTCAAGATAATTAATGAAAGGCTATAGAAAGGCCTTTTTCTTTTATAGTTAGTATCTATATACTTGAAAGTACAAAAAAATTACAAGGAGAAAATATATTGAAAAGAGTAATTAACTTATATATAATTGTGTTAATAATTAATTTATATAAAAAATTAGTTCTAGAATTTTAATTTGATACTATTTCTTACTGATCTCATAGAGTTATCTTATTATTATTTAGGATAGCTATTGATATTAGATATAAAAGTTTATTTAATGGGATATAAATATTTATAAGATAAAAGTACTATATATTTAAAATGCTCAAAAGTATCAATTAAAATTAAAGAATAATCATTATATAGTGAAGGAGAAAAATATGGATTATATTATAAGAAAAATGAAAAAGAGTGACTGCTTTTCTGTAGCAAGAATAGTAACAACTGCATGGAATGAAACTTATAGAGGTATAGTAAATGATGAATTTTTAGATAATCTTTATTTAAACGAACAAGAAAGAGCAAATAATTTCTATAAAGAATTTGATAAGAATATTAATCATCAATATGTTCTTGAAATAAATAATGAAATAGTAGGGTTTATTAATGTAGATGTATCTGATGATGCTGAATATAATGATT
This sequence comes from uncultured Bacilli bacterium, assembly GCA_934177545.1. Taxonomy (GTDB): domain Bacteria; phylum Bacillota_I; class Bacilli_A; order RF39; family UBA660; genus Onthousia. The sequence continues at coordinate 4,211 of CAKPPI010000002.1, read as the reverse complement.
GTGGAGAGTTGTATGCTTTATACTTGATAAATGATTATAAAGGACAGGGTTATGGTAGAAAGCTATTTGCTATGGCAATTAAAGAATTAAAAAATATGGGATTTACAAAAATGATAGTAGGGTGTTTAGCAGCTAATCCTACAAATGACTTTTATAAACATATGGGTGGAAAATTAATAAAACAAAGAGTATTTGAAAAACTAAAACTACCTGAAAATGTATATTTATTTGAAGAAATATAATTATAAAAATGATACATAGCTTATAAAATATGTATCGCTTTTGCTTTTTTTCTAAGATAAAATACAAAAATTACTTGTGATAAAATAGAAATTATTATATAATTAATATGCCATTTATACATATAAATGGTTCTTTTAGAGTATATTAGTGTATTGAGTGTAAAAATTTTTATATAGATTTATAGATTGGGGGAATAGAATGGAACAAGAAATTTTAGAAAATTTAAGATTAGATATAGAAGATGTAAAAGAAATAATTAGATCAAACTTTGAAGAAATGCAAGAATTAGAAAAGAATCCTAAAGTTAAGAGATATATTCATTTATTACATTTAAAAGAAGAATTAGAAAATGGTTTGAACTTAAATAGTGATAAAGAAATTGCAATTCATGAACTTGGAAAATATACTCAAGGTGTTATACAAGAAACTAATGATATTTGGTTTTTAATTGGTAAATATACTTTAGAAGAATACTTAGATACTTTTGGTACTACTCCTAGTGTAAAAGATAATTTCTTATTATATGTCAATTTAGAAAATGAAAAAATGCATAACTGTATTATGCCACCAAGTCAATTAGATTTTGAAAGTGAACATACTGTTATAAAAACTAATAAAAGAAATGATTGGCAGGGATATTATAAAATGAGAAATAAGTTCTTTGTTGATTGTGTAAAAGAAGGAGAAACTACGGCATATCAAAAAGTATTAACAAAAACTAATGGCTAGGTCAACAACTGGTCATTTTTTTGATAAAATAATTAATAATTAGCTAAATATGTGTTATAGTATTTCTAGTAATATTTTGGAGGTTTAAAGTGCTAAAAGAAGTAGAAGAAAAATTAAAGAATATGGGATATGATGTTAAGTTATCTAAAGAGGATATATTAGTAGTAACATTACTTAGTGAAACTACTGATAAAAAACAAATAGAAAGAATATTAGAACTAATGTCAGTAAGTGCCATACAAGAAGGAAAATTTACTAAAGAAGAATTAAAAGATTTAATAACAAATAGATACTCTAAGGGACTAAGAAAACTATTATGTTATTCATTTTTATCAAAAGAAGAAATCTTAGATTATTCCTTTATCTTGTCAAGAACAGATGATGGGGTCCTACTTAATTGTATGAAAGATGTTATGTGTAGTTCTAGTATTCATAAAAAAGATGAGGTAGAAGAATCATTAATACTACTAAAAAAATCAAAAGAAAGTTATCAAAGAATAGCAGAGAGAAATATATTGCTTAATAATGAGGCTTTAAGACAAAATATATCACTAGAACTAGCTAGTAAAGTATTAAATAGTAGGGAAGAGTATCAAGCTAGAGGAATAAGTGAGTTATTATATGATCAAGAAGAACTAAATAAAGAACAATTACTAACTGCCGCTGATTCTATTAATAGTTCTAATAGTGAAAGACAAGTAAAATTTATTGGAAAATTAACTAAAGATGAATATTATAAAGATACAGGACTATTAATGCCAACATTAAAAATAATAGATGGAGTAAAATATGATTTTCAACTTGACTACATTAAAAGAACAGTAGGGATTTGTAAAGAACCCTTTATTTTATTACCATCACTAAAAATGTATACGGAAACTAATAGTCGTGAAGAATGTGAAAAATTACAAAGTGATTTATCAAAAATAAAAAAAGAAGATATTATATCTTCGTTAGATAGTGATTTATCATTAGTATCAGCTACTGAGAAAGCTAAAGTAAAAGAAAAAACAATCTAATCACTTTGATTACATTGTTTTTTTGATACTAATGTATCATCTATATATAATGGGAATCTTCACTAAATTCGTGAACCCTTCCCACTAATATATTATGCAGTAATTACTAATTTATACACATAATTGATTAATAAAAAATAATTTGTTAAAATGTGAATAGAAAGAGGGATTATTATGGAACTATCAGAATTAAAAAGAAATTATGAAAAGATTGATAAAAAATTAGCAGAACTTTGGAGGTTACTTTGACTGTGATAAGAAATTAAAAGAAAAAGAAGAATTAGAAAAAAAACAGTTAGAAGAAGGATTCTGGGATAATAAAGAATTAAGAGAAAGCGTTTTCTCTAAGCTTAGCAACATAAATGCAATTTTAGAGAATATAATTTCATATAAAGGAGATACTAAGAATGCTCTAGATTTAATAGAACTATTATCCCTAGAACCAGACAATGAATTAGAAGAAACATTAGTAAAAAATTATGATAAATTAAAAGAAGAAGTAGAACAATTTGAAATATATTTACTATTTGATAGTGACTATGATGCTAATTCTTGTACTATTGATATTCATTCAGGAGCTGGTGGAACAGAAGCTTGTGACTGGGCAGAAATGTTATATAGAATGTATCTAAGATACTGTGAAAGACAAGGTTATAAAGTAACATTATATAATTATCAAGCAGGAGAAGAAGCTGGTATTAAAAGTGTTTCTTTCAAAGTAGATGGTAATTATGCTTATGGCTATTTGAAAGAAGAAAAAGGTGTTCATCGTCTAGTTAGGTTATCTCCATTTGATTCTTCCAATAGACGCCATACATCATTTGCAAGTGTTGATGTTACTCCAGAAATAGATAAAAATATAGATATAAATATAGATGAAAAGGACATAAGAATAGATGTATATCGTTCAACTGGAGCAGGAGGTCAAGGAGTAAATACCACGGATAGTGCCGTAAGAGTAACTCATCTTCCTACTGGTATAGTAGTAACTTGTCAGAATGAAAGAAGTCAAATTCAAAATAAAGAAACAGCTCTACAGGTTCTAAAGTCTAAACTTTATGTATTAGAACAACAAAAAAAGGAAAAAGAATTAGCTAAAGAAAAAGGAGAACAAATGAATATAGAGTTTGGTTCACAAATAAGAAGTTATGTAATGCACCCATATTCAATGGTAAAAGATCATAGAACATCCTATGAAACAAGTAACGTAACTAAAGTTTTAGATGGAGACTTAACTCCATTTATGGAAGCATATTTGAAAGGAGCAAAGAATGAATCCCAAGGCAATTGTTAATAATATTTATCAGCATAGTAAAATAAAAAGATATTTTCAGTTTATTTTTGGTTGTCTACTAGTAGCTCTTGCTTTTAATTTATTTTATTCACCTAATAACATAGTAGCAGGAGGCGTAAGTGGTTTATCTATCGTCTTAAATCATTTCTTTAAATTTAATCAATCTTATGTAATAATGATAGCTAATATATTTTTATTAGTTTTGTCCTACATATTCTTAGGCAAAGAAAAAACAAAATTAAGTATTTTAGGTTCAATCTTATTTCCCATTTTTGTTAATTTAACAAGTTTCTTAACTAAATATGTTAGTTTTAATCAAAGTGAGATGCTTTTAGTAGCAATCTTTGGTGGACTACTTCAAGGAGTTGGAGCAGGACTTATTTTTAAAGCTGGATTTTCTACTGGAGGAACTGATATTTTAAATATGATTATCTCTAAAAAACTAATAATAGGTATGGGACAAGCAATGATATTTACTGATGGAACAATAGTTTTACTAGGATTCTTTGCCTTTGGCTTTAATAAATTAATGTATGCCTTGATAGTTTTATATCTAGTTACTTGGGCAATGGATAGAGTACTACTAGGAATAAGTGATGCTAAAGCATTTTATATAATTACTAAAAAAGATAAGGAAGTTAAAGAGTATATCTTAAAAGAAATGAAACATGGAGTTACTAAATTTGAAGCAACAGGTGGTTATAAAGACAAAGATCAAAATGTCTTAATGAGTGTTATACCAACTAAAGAGTATTATAGATTCAAAGAAGGAATTCATCTAATAGATCCAGATGCTTTCTTTGTAGTAACAGATGCTTATCAAGTATTTGGAGGAGAATAGATGAAGAATATTCTATATCGATATGGAGTATTAATAATCTGTCTCTTTTTTTCTAGTATTGTTTTTAACCTATTTTTATATCCAA
>CAKPPI010000001.1 GCA_934177545.1 uncultured Bacilli bacterium | reverse complement strand
GACTAAAGCTGAAGATAAGAATCTTGCTGTTGCTGCTTCTTCTATTATTAGTAGATATATTTTCTTAAAAGAATTTGATAAATTATCAGATAGTATTCATATACCTCTTTTAAAAGGAGCTTCTAAAGAAGTTGATAAAGTTGGCGAGGAAGTAGTAGAAAAGTATGGAGAAGAAAAACTTAAAGAGATAGCTAAATACAATTTTAAAAATACGGAAAGAATATTAAAGACGATCATTTATTGATCGCCTTTTATTATCTTTTCCTATAGTATGCCCCTGTAAACTGTCTTCCTGCTTTAGATTTATTATTTCTTGAAGCACTATTAGAATAGTAATTTGGATTAGTTATAGTATCATCATTATTTACTATAAATGTTTCAAAATCATTAGGATTTAATTGATAAAGTAATGCTTTTCTTAAATCAATTTTAAACTCTCCATTTTCCGTTTCTTTAATAGCACCAGTTTCTTCCCAAAATGATTCTTTAGCCCATTTAGGCATAGAGTCGTAAGTCCAATCACTGCCAGCATGAGCACCTATATAAACATAAATATCATCTGGTTTACTATCATATTTACTTTGTAAAGATTCGATTGTAAGTTTCGGTAGATAATTATCTATCATTTCTGCTCCACAGTGAGCAGTTGCCGTAACACCATTTTTCAAGTCACTAGCAATTAACACTGGACAATCAGCAACTGGGAAACCTGCTACAACGCCAGGTAAATCTTTAGTAATTATTAAAATGTCACCAGGTATATCTAAGTCCCAACCATCCTCATAAGCTTCAACCATTGATCTAGTTAATTCTACTGCCTTACCTTCTTTATTTTGACTTGGTATATAAAATTTCTTCGGATCAAACTCTTCATTATAAGAGACACTAGCTAATCTTCTATGTCCTAAGAACAAAGCCTTTCTCTCTTCAAGACTTAATCCTTCAGGATAAAAATTCTTACCAGTATTCATACATCCGTATTTTTTACCAGTATCTATAATACGAAGATTATTAACAGACATAGGTCCTAACTTATATATAGCATATTTCCCATTAAGTACATAATCATTAACTTTTAAGTTTTTCATATTCATATCCCCCTCGTTAATTTTCCATTTAATAATTTATATCATCTTTAGCCACTTCTATTACTGGTCTAACCCCTAAAATAGCATCTTTTTTATTTACTGCTACACTGTGTAATCTTCTTGCAGTTGCATAAAACATCCAAGCATATGCTGGCATTGTATTTCTAGGATTTTCTAACCAAAATCCATCAAATTTAGAGTTATCCTTTTTAGAAAAGTTTGTATTCTCAGCTAAATAAAGATGTTTATCAAACTCTCCAATTTTCCAAGTTGGAATATAAAAACCAACTATTTTTCTTAATTCTGCAATAGTCAAAAGACGAGCAGCATATCCTTTATAACTTAATACAGCAGGATAAGTATTTCCTCCTTTATTACTATTAGTACCATATTCATTGGTTAAAACTCTTTCAGTATTAGTTAATTTTACATTAGACCATTGACTAGTAGTTGGAAGTTGTTCCATAGCAGTTCTTGGACCATGCCAATTTTCTCCTGAACTATCATAAAAATAGTACTTATCATTACTAGGCTTACCCCCACTTACATTATTATAATAAATCAAAACAGCTGTATCATTATCCATATCAGTTACATAATAAAATCTTTCGGTAGCTGAATCATATACTCCATCACCATCAACATCACAATCAAAAGCATCACCAGAAGATAGTTTACCTGTTTCTCCTAAAAAGCCATAAGAAATCATTTTTGTTTGCATACTGCCATCTGTTTTATAACCTAGGCTAGCACAATAATTACCAAAGCATTCTTCCTGATGAAGAACAGTAGCTCTTTGACAAATTGGCATCTTAAAGTACATTTTAATATCACCATCAACATTAAATATAGTTAAAGTATCATTTTCATATTGATAGTCACTATCAAGTGTTAAACGTTTTCCATTCATAAACACTTTCAAGTCATAGCCTGTTTTTTGAGGAATACTTACTACTAGTTTATCTCCTTCTATTATTTCACTAGGTAGATTAGTAGAATCAATATCATTATAATTAATATTATAAATTCTTCCAAAGATAAAATCTACTCTAATATTAAATGATGTATTGGAAGAAGAATAACTTCCTTCTTTATAAGATACTTTAACTTGTAATTTCTTTTCAATTCCTAATATACATTTATTATTATCATCACATATTTTATCTTTTAGATTATAATTTAGTATTTCAACTTTTAAATTTTCATTGTTAATATCAACACTCTTAATTCCCATTATTACATTACCTAAATTGTAAACATCTACATCATATATAAGATAAGAGTCAGCCTCTTCTAAATTACCTTGAAACCTAATATTAGCTACATTATAATCTTCATACATACTACTTGCTTTATTACTATTATTAAGCTTAACTCCCATAACTCTAATATCTTTATCTATTCTAACAGTACTAGATATATTAGTTATTGCTAATTCATTTTTAAAAGATGAATAACCTATACTCAATAAAACAACAGTACTTAAAATAATTATAGTAATAAGTAAATAGTAATTTCTTTTAGTTCTTCTTTTCATTTTTCTTTTTTCCTATTAAATCTATCTCTTTTAAAGTATATATATAGATATTACTATCATGTAAAATATAAAATATAGCTTTCTGATGCTTTATAACATCGTAATACATAATTGGTAAATGTAAATTATCTCTTACATCTAATAACTCTTCAAAACTATCAATTTTCATCTGACAATAATTACTTATATTAGGTAATGATCTAGTATTTACTATTAATCTATCATATTCTTTTAAAATTTTATTTAACTTCTTATCATAAGCACTTTTCTTAGTTTTAATAAACTCTAGTTTTCTAATAATTATTATTATAAAGATTATAGAGATAATAGATGAAAATAAACCTATTACTAAATAAATCCAATTAGAAATATTAAACTCATTAGTCAAAACTACTTTATTTTGGTTTTGATTAACTTCTTTAGAGGTCATTTTTATTTCAACTGACTTTTGGGATAATGGTATTTTTATCAAGGTGGTAGAAAATGAAGGAATGTTATACTCTAAAGGAGCATGATTATAAACGATAAATATGACATCTAAATAGCTTTCACTATCTACTCCATATTTTGATTTAAACTTATTTGCAATACTATTATAATGGTCATAATCAATATCTATATTTTTATTAACTACATAATTATCATTAACTTTTCTAACCCCATCCGTTGTTTTATCTTGAAGATGATATACTTTTTCATAATAATTAGAATTACTATCTTTATTAGATATTACTAATTTACCAATAATTTCATATTCCATCTTATCAGTTAAATTACCATTACTTAAACCAAACTTATAACTAAAATTAAGAGGAATAGTTTTAATTAAATTAGCAATATAAGACATATCTTTTGAAAGACACTCATCATTAAAGAATTCATTTTCATTTAAACAAACTGAATAATCAATATTACCTTCTTCTTTATAAGTGATAACCTCTTCATGAGTAATATTCATAGAATTAATTATAAAGTATACTCCTACTCCGAAAAAGATAAGAAATAACACTATGGAAACTACTAATCTAAAAGAGAAAGAGAAGTATGGTTTCTTTAATCTTAATTTTTTACGTTTTACTACTTTTTTTCTCATCTTTTTTTGTCTAGTTTCTAATCTTTGACTCCTTGTTTTTTTCAATTTTATCACCTCTTACCATTTTTCATTTAATAAAACTGTGGGATAACCAATGAATGGTATTTTAAATTTAACTACACCAATTACCATATCTTTAGTTATTTTATATTTATCATATTCTTTATTTGCATCACCTTTAGTATAAATATAATATGAATCATTTATATCTATTATTTTATAGATTCTATGTACTACTACCTTATCATTATATTTATAAGCAATAATATCAGTACCTGTAAAATCTTTATATTTTTGATCAACTATTACTACATCACCTTTATAAATAACATCTTCCATAGAACCGCTTGCTACTGCTATAGCATAATATCTAAAATAACCTGATACAAAATATACCAGAGTAAAAACTAAGAGTATAGAAGGGATATAATAAATTAGTTCACTTTTTCTTTTTTTATAGCTGTTCTCTACAATAGATTCTACTCTATCTTTAGCTAACCATCTTTTTATTTTTAATAAGATAACTACTGGGAGCAGAAAAAAGATTAAAGAGTAGATATATTCATTAGGATTTGGAACTATCGGTAGTATATACCAATATAATTTAATTATTATTAAATATAATATATTTGGTTTATATCCAAAATTAAGACTTAAAAACGATAATAAAATATTTTCAGTTACTATAGGCAGAAAAGTAACTGCGATTAATACAAATATTTCTTTACCTAAAGTAAGACTATGAAAAGAAAAGGGAATAGTTAAATCCATCATAATATAAAAGATAGTAATCATAGTTATCAAAGCTTTACTTTCACTTGCTTTAGTTAGTAATTGATATCTTAAAAACTCTTTTAAAACTATATAAATAATTAGAGGAATAATAATCTTTACAATTGATTTAATAGTAAGATAATTAGCTGTTTTAGCAAATCCTACTAATATTCCTAATAAATAATATAGTAGAAAAAAAGATATTAAAATTATAATGATTTCTAAGATTATATCTTTGGTATATCTATGTCTATCTTTTTCAAAACCAAATAAGAAGTAACTTATAATAATTAGAAAAATAACTATTCCATTTAAAAGTGGTTGACTAAGTATTTTAAATACAAAACTATTCAGTAAAAATAATAAAATAAAGATAAAGGCAAATAGAGCTAATCTTTTATAACTTTTTTTCATTATACCACCTATCACAAATGGCACAGTAAAAACCGTGCCAATATTTTTTTAATCTACTGAACTATAATTTAGAGTAATGTCTCCAAAAGAAACAGTAAAATCTCCATCTGCTCTATCTGAACCTGCTGCATATTCTAAAGTTACAGTAACTTGTTCAGATGCATTTTTTACTAATGAGTGATTTGAAATATTAGCAATACCACTATTTGTTTCTGCTTCACTTCCTACTTTAACTTTAACAGATATTCCGTTACAAGCTTTTTGAACTAAAGCATCAGTGGTTCCTTCTTTAGCTGTACAAACTTTAGTTGAATTTGCTCCTGTTACATTAGCATAAACAATACTTTTTAAGTAAGCTTCTAGTTCTCCGGCATTATAAGCATAAAAACTATATACTGCTTTTTGTCCTGGTTCTTTAAATGTAGCACTTAAGTTTTTGATAGTTGGATCACTTGTGTTATCAATTGTAGCTTCTGTAGCAACTACTCCAACTGGATCAGTAACTGGTGTTATTTTACTAGTTTCAACGGCTGTATCTGAACTTGAAAAATCAACATTTAAAGTATCTTTACTTGGTGTTACTTCAGCACTAGATTGAATCTTTAAAGTATTAGAAAATGCGGCGAAACCAATTGATAAACCAACAACTCCAACCACAAGTGCTAAAATTGCAACTAACTGTACTGTTCTATTCTTTTCCATTCCTAGCCTCCTCTCTACCTATACATATAATAACATAGTAATTATTTTTTTCAAACACTTTTTGCAAAAAAAATAAAGCTCTAGAATTAACCTAGAGTCTTATTCTTTTTAAAGTATATAGCTAGTATTGATACACCAATTAAAGTAATAATAGTACCAACTGTATAGAAAATGCCTGTCTTTTTAGAAGTATTAGGTACATCTTCTAGTGGTTTTGTATTAAACATCGTAGCTGTTTGAATATCTCCTGTTTCCTTAACTTCAAAAGTTACTGTTGAAGTATTTAAAACATATCCTTTAGGAGCTACTACTTCTTTTAAGGTATATACACCAACTGGTAATTTTTCAATGTAATAAGGATCTTTAGAGGAAGTCCATTCTTTAACAACCATACCATTCTTATCAGTAAGAGTTAAAGAAGCTCCTTCAATTTCCTCACTATTGGCCATATCTTTTTTACTTATATATACTTTAGTAAAATCATTAGTAAAGTTAATAGACATTTCCTTATTATCATCTATTGTAAAATAAACTAAATTAGAATTTAAAACAACTGAATCTGGAGTCTTTGTTTCCCTCAAGTAATAATTACCATTAGAAAGTTCCTTACTCGTAATACTACTATCCTTAATAGTTAACTCTTCTACTTTAGTACCATCACTATTATATATAGTAAATGAATAACCTTTATTAGCAGTAACCGTTACTTTTTTATTATTAATACTAATAGATAATATATCATTCTTAATAGTTTCTGTCTTAACCTCACCACTACTTGTTACATCAAAATATATTTTTGAATTAGAAGTAACATAACCATCTGGAGCTTTTACTTCTTCTAAGATATATCTACCTGCTTTTAATCCTTTAATAGATGTGGCATTTTCTTCTGATACAAATGTCACTGGTTCAAAATCACTATAAGTTACACTACTTAATTTTAAAGTAGCTCCTTTAATATATTTCTTAGTCTTAGCATCTATCTTACCTAGTCTTACTTCATTTAATTTGTTTTTTAAAGTAATAGTAAAGTCATAATTACTACTATTTATAGTAAATTTATGTAAACTATTATCAAGTACATAACCATCTTTAGTACTTTTTTCTCTTAAGTAATAATCTCCTTCTTTTAATGCTATTAAAGAAGAAATATCTGTTTTAGTATCAGTTGTAGTAAATGTTTCTATCACATTCTTAGAACCATCTAATAATTCAAATAATACTCCTGCTATTTGTTTATTAGTATCGGCATCTACTTTACTTAAACTTACTTTTATCTTTTTATTTTCAATAGTAGAAGTTACTTCTTGATCTGTATTAGTAATAACTATTTTATTCTTAGTAGTATTTTTTATATAGCCATTAGGTGCTTCTATCTCTTCTAAATAATAAGTACCTGCTTTTAAACCAGTAATAGTAGTTAAATTACTCTCACTAGTAAACTCTTTTACTGTCTTACCATCACTATCAGTAAGTTTCATTTTAGCTCCTGCTAGATAATCTTTAGTAGTAGCATCTATCTTACCTAGTTTTAACCTATTCTTTTTATTTTTAAATACTACTTGTAGATTATTAGTAGTAGCAGTTACTTCAAAAGCTACTTTTTCTTTATTAAGAACATATCCACTAGGTGCTTCTATCTCTTCTAAGTAATACTTACCTACTGCTAATTTATCTAAGAGATATGCTTCTTTTGTCGTAGTAAAGGTTTTAACTATTTGATTATTACTATTTAAGATATTAAACTTAGCATTAGCAAGAACTTCATTAGTATCAGCATCTACTTTAGTAATACTTATTTGATTAGTACTGTTATAGAATGTTACTGTTTGTACTTCCGTTTGATTATTACTAATAGTAAATTCTACTGTTGCATCACTCTTAGTATAACCACTAGGAGCAGCTTCTTCGATAACTTTATAGGTACCTGCTTTTAATCCTTTAATACTGTGACCAGTAGTTGTTGTTACAAAAGTATCAATTACTTCACTAGTATCTTTATTAATAACTTTCAAAGTAGCACCTGCTAAAATAGTATTAGTCTTAGCATCTTTCTTAACGATAATCGTCTCATTTTGTTGATCAGCATAATCTAGAGTTACCTTTGGATTAGTACTACTTAAAGTAAATTCTTTAGCCGTAGTATTTACGGTATAACCATCAGGAGCAGTTACTTCTACTACTTTATAAGTTCCAAGTGAAAGACCAGTTATTTTAGTATAGTCATTTGTAGTAGTAATAGTTTTTACTGTTTGATTAGCACTATTTACTATTTTCAAAACTGCCCCACTTACTACTTGTTTACTAACACTATCTATCTTTCTAATTGATACTTCTGCTTGGCTATTAGTTATTGTTTTAGTTTTATTTAAGGCATTACTTGTTATTGTTATATTAGTTGTCTTATCTGTTATATAATAACCACTAGGAGCAGCTGTTTCGGTAATTTCATAATTACCTGGTAACAAGTTAGATGTTACATGTGCTGTAGTTGTTGTAGTAAAACTATCTACTATTTCATTAGTTGCTAATCTCTTAATAGTAAAATTAGCTCCAGCTAAGTTATTATTAGTACTATCTATTTTATTAATAGTAATACTTCCTACTGGCATATTAAGACTAGTAGATATTTGTTTAGATGTTACATTAGCAGCTAGCAAGGATACAAATGACTTTTGCATAGTATCTTTCATACCCTCTGGTGGTTCATAACCATAGGTCTTATAATCTTTATAGTTATTGATAATATCAATATTTATACTAGATGCTTTCTTTATCTTTGCTAAAGGTACTCTAATTTTAAAGCCTTTATCTTTAGCTATAGCACTATTAGTAGTTATTACATTATTATTTTCATCAAGTATTTCTATATCACTTGCTAAAATATCACTACTAGAAGCGACTACTTTATAGTTAATAAACTCATCAGTATTAGAAGTTATTCTCATGACATTACTGATTAGATAAGTATTATCACTATCAGTAGATAATGTTCCACTACTTACACTAAAGGTCGGATTAGTAATATTAGTAGTGTTTTTAGCATTCATCGCTCCTGTTACTAAATTATTAATTACAGTATAATAACTACTTTTCTTAATTGAACTTTTTTGATTAGCAGTAAGCACTCCATTAGTAGTATCACTTACACCTGCTGATCTATCTTGATAGAGCCATACTGCTATTTGCGTTAAATAATTATCATTTTTATTATTTTCTGTTAAGCTTTTATTAGGATAACCATTTTTTATTATATAGGTATATCCATCATCAAGTGGTGTATTAACTTTAGTTACTGTCTGATTTGGAGCAAAGTCTTTACTTTTCTCAAGACAATATACAGTATATTTATTACCATTATCATCCATTCCATAGAAAGGTACTAATGAAATAATTTCATCCCCATCTAAGTCATCAAAAAGACTTACTCTATCAGACATAACATTACCTGTACTAGTAACTAATTTACTAGGTGCTTCACTACTTTCTAATAAAGCATAAGATGTTAATGTTTTCTTAGCAAAGATTCCACCTATTAAAATAATTAAAACTACTAGTATTCGTACTAAATTCTTAGTACTAATTTTTCTAATATTCATTGTCTTTTTCCTATCCTCCTATCATAAGATAAGTATACCACACAACTTTAAAGCACAAAAGAAAAAAGCTATAATTTTTTAAGCTTTTCTCTATCAATTATTTAGCTACCTAACTTTATAGTGAATGGTTCCCGAGCCGTACCTTTTCCACCAGTTATTATCACATTAGATTTTAGATTCATAGATGGGCGAGAGCCGTACGAATTCGCCGGATGAAAGCCGCCGTTGACACCGGTGTAGCTGACGCCACGGATGTACGAGGTACTATAAGGTGTTAATGTCCAATAACTAACATTATTATTATATTTGTCAAATTGTCCTGCCATTAATTCACCTACTCTTAGTAGTCCTATTTGAGCAGTAGTAGTTGATGTTGTTAGATTGCTACCTGTTGCATCTTGATATTTTGCTAATTTATAACTAGCATATCCTACAGTTCCCAAATACCATGTTGTATTATCTTCTATCATACTTACTTGGTCACTAGTTAGATAGGTACCATTTGTCAAATAATCACTATTTAAGAACGTTCCTATTGTATTATCTTTAGAAAATGTTGTATTACTTCCAAAAGCAAGCTCTTTATAACTACCACTATATTTTATAGGTATAGCACTTGTTATTTTAGTACCAGTTCCATTTTCATGGCTTACTATTCGATACAGATCATTTTCGCCGGTTCCAAAACTTATATATTCACCACTATATCTTGTTGATAACAATGCTCCTGTTGGATTATCATTATCGCCTTGAAGCCTGTACGGATTATTACTGGTTCCATCACCGTCTATAATTTTTACAGCAGATTTTAGATTTATAGATGGGCGAGAGCCATCCGAATGCGCCGGACTATAGCTGCTGCTGTAACCGCGGCCCTCGACGTAACGGACGTTCGACGTACTATAAGGTGTCAACGTCCACCACTCTAAACCATTATTTAAATAGCCAGTTTCAGCTTTAGCATTTTTGTAACTCATTGTATACTCATAAAAATTTAGTAAACCTACAGTATCTGTTACCATGGTAGTCTTCTCTGGCTTTGTAGTTTCCTTAGTCATAGTAGCATTCCAAACACTATCTGTTTTAATAAATTTATCTGGTTCTCTTAGGTTTCCTAAGAAACCATCTACTGAAGTATCATTCAACCACTGCTCCATATAGCTTCCTTTAAATTCAGAATTATTTTCTTCATTATATGGTAAGGCTGATATATTCCACTGTGTTACTAATTTTACAGAGTTATCAGTTGAATCTATTGATACTGCTCTCCATAGTTTTCCACTATACCAAATATAGTTATCAGGACCTGTTCCAGTAACAAATGTCTGCTCTGGGTCACTTGTATCAAATACTCCATTTGCTCCTAGTCCATTGCTTTGTAGTGCTTCTGCTACTGTAGAAAGCATCATTTCACCTGTTTTACCATAAGCATTTATCTTTATACTAAATGCTAAGTTTCCTCCATCTCCCTGCGGGTTATAACTTTCATCTACATACATTCTAAGACGGTATTTTGTAGAGAAGCTTGTAGATGTTGTTCCTTTAGCTAGACTCATCATATTAGCAGGACGTCCAGTATATGTATTTTCTGTTGATTCAGTTTTATATACTTTAGGTACCATTACCTCTTTCTCATTACCAGTGTCATCTAGACTTGTTAAATATAGTTTTATATATTTACCATCTATCTTTCTAGATGCTGTTGTTACATCTTCTGCTGCTATCTCCCAGTTGATGTTTTCTGATCCTTTAATTGTACCTGATAAAGTAAAATCAAAGTATTCTCCAGCTGTTAATCTTACTTTCCCAGTAGCATCAGTTGTTGGTAGAGCATTATTCATACTTATTGTATTAGTTGACTCTGTATACTTCATAGTAATTGCACCTGTTGTTATAGTATTGGCTTTTTGACCTGTTCCAGTAAACTTAAAAGCTGCATAACTGATTCCTACTATCATTAGAACTAGTATTAAAACAAGTCCGATTGATAATAGTAGTTGTTTCTTGTTGTTCATTTTTCTTATTCACTCCTTCTATTTTATTTACACTAAAAAACAAGATAAGACTAGTCCTATCCCGTTATTAATGCATGATAAAAAGAAGTGATTAATCTATATAAATTGCCCCCCCCATGTTAACTAATTGTAAACTTGACATTATGGTTGACAAATACATAGTAATCACCTCTTCCTTATCTTTAATTAGATTCTAACACAAAGAGGGGGTGATTTTCAATTAATTTTTAGTTTTAAACTAATTTTATACAGTTAATATGTCAAACTATAAAAAGAAAAACTATAGAGTGTTCTATAGCTAATCTCTTACTTTGATATGTACTTCTCTTAATTGTTGTTCTGTAACAGTACTTGGAGCATTCATTAAGATATCACTTCCTGAAGCACTCATTGGGAATGCGATTGTTTCTCTAATAGAGTCTTCATCTAGAAGCATCATTAGAATACGATCAAGTCCAGGGGCCATACCAGCATGAGGTGGTGCTCCATATTGGAAAGCTTCATATAAAGCTTTAAATCTCTTTTCGATTTCTTCTTCCTCATAACCTGCTATTGCAAAGACTTTCTTCATGATTTCTAAGTCATGGTTTCTAACTGCTCCACTAGATAATTCTACACCATTACAAACAAAGTCAAATTGATAAGCTAGAATGTCTTCTACTTTTTGATCAAGCCCTTTCATTCCATCTTTTGGCATACTAAATGGATTATGCATGAAAGTATAGCATTCATTTTCTTCATCCCACTCAAACATTGGAAAGTCATGAATGATAGCAAAGACATATTTATTAGGATCCATTAAATCAAGTTTTCTACCTAACTCCATTCTAATAGAACCAGCTAGTTCTAGCGATTTTTTACGATCTGCTATAAAGAATAAGACATCATCTTTCTTAAGATCAGCTTTATCTATTAAAGCTTCACGTTCATCTTCAGTTAAAAACTTATCAATAGGACCAGCAAATGATAAATCTTCATTTACTTTTAAATAACCAATTCCTGGCATACCAATACTTTTGGCATAATCAACTACCTCATTAAACCAAGAATTACTCTTACTAGCTAAGTTTTCTACTTTTATTCCTTTAACTGGTACACCTCTAAAAGGACGAAATTCTGTCTCTTCAAACTCTTCTGTTAAATCAATTATAACTAAAGGATTTCTTAAATCTGGTTTATCAG
Organism: uncultured Bacilli bacterium; assembly: GCA_934177545.1. Lineage (GTDB taxonomy): Bacteria > Bacillota_I > Bacilli_A > RF39 > UBA660 > Onthousia. The sequence continues at coordinate 63,531 of CAKPPI010000001.1, read as the reverse complement.
AACCATACTTTTCCATCGCTTCTTTATAAGTTAATCTAATAAATGGTGGTTCTGATATATCTTTATCTTTAGCAAACTCCCTAAATGTTTCATAAAATACTTTCTCACCCATTCTTAGGACATCTTCTTCAGTTGAAAAAGCCATTTCAAAGTCTAATTGATAGAATTCACCATAAACACGGTCACTTCTTGCATCTTCATCTCTAAAGCATGGTGCTATTTGATAGTATTTATCAAAACCAGCACACATTAGTAGTTGTTTAAATTGTTGAGGAGCTTGTGGTAGGGCATAAAACTTTCCTTTATATTTTCTACTAGGTACTAGAAAGTCTCTTGCTCCTTCAGGAGATGATGAAGTTAAGATTGGAGTTTGTAGTTCAACAAAGTCTTCACTTTCCATTAAGTTTCTTAAAAAGTGAATAACTTTATTTCTAAATAGAATAGATTGTTTAACTTTAGGATTTCTTAAATCTAGATAACGATACTTTAGTCTTACATCTTCTGATACATCTTTACTAGTCATAACTTCAAATGGTAAAACATTCTTACTCTTACCAAGTACCTTTATAGAACTAACTAATAATTCAATAGTACCAGTTTCAATTCGATCATTATAGTCATCACTATCTCTTTTACGAATCTTTCCTGTTACTGTAACAGATGACTCTCTTGTTAAATCATCAAACATCTTATCATCATTACTAACTAATTGTAGTGTTCCATAGTAATCTCTTAAATCAACAAAGATTACTCCACCATGGTCTCTTATATTTTCAATGAAACCAGCTACTTTTACTTCTTTATCAATATCTTTTTCTCTAAGACTACCAGCATAGCAGTCACGATATATATTTTTAATCATTCTTCTTCATCCTTTCTAGTTCTTCTTTGATTAATTCTCTTGTCATATTAGGATTAGCTTGTCTTTTAGTAGATGACATAACTTTTCCCATAAAGAAATTAATAACTGATAAATTATCTTCTTTTATATATTGTTCTACTTGATTAGGATATTTATCAAACTCTATTTTTATGTATTTAATTAATTCATCTTTATCGTTTATTTGTGACAAATTTTCTTTCTCTATTAATTTAATAGGATCAGTTTTTAATTCTATTGCTTTATAAAGTATTTTCTTAGCATGATCAAGTGATAACTTATCACTACTTACTAAGTTTATTAAACTACTTAGCATTGAAGGAGTTACTACTAACTCTTCAATAGTAATTTCTAGTTTATTTAAAGTTGATAAGATACTAGTTGTTATAAAGTTAACAGCTAAGCTTACATCTTTTACAGTCTCTTCAAAGTAGTCTGCTAGGTCTCTTTCTTTAGCAATAATAGAAGCATCATAATAATCTAGTCCTAGTTCTTTTTGATAAGTTAAAATTCTATCTAGTTTTAATTTAGGAATAGAACTTCTTAGTTCTTCTTTCTTAGCATCCGTTATTTTAACTGGTGGTAAGTTAGCATCGACAAAGTATTTATAATCAATGGCATCTACTTTTTCACGCATAGAGTGAGTTTTTCCCGTCTCATCAATTCGTCTTGTCTCTTGAATTATCTTCTCGCCATTAGCCAAGGCTTCACTTTGTCTTTTTATTTCATATTCTATCGCTTCTTTGACACTTGTGAATGAGTTAATGTTTTTCATCTCGACTTTAGTACCAAGCTTATCACTACCTTTTTCTTTTAAAGAGATATTAACATCACATCTCATCTGACCTTTATCAGTCTTTGCTTCACTAACTCCTAGATATAAGAAGACATCTCTTAAGTCTTCTAGAAAAGTTACTGCTTCAAGAGCACTGGTAAGACATGGTTCTGTTACTATTTCCATTAGTGGTATACCACTACGGTTATAATCTATTAGGGAATAGTTCTTATCATGCTCTAGACTAGCTGTATCTTCTTCTAGATGTAACTGATGAATTAATACTCTTTTGATAGAACCATCTACTAATATATCTAAGTAACCGTTTCTTCCCATTGGTTTAGTAACTTGAGTTATTTGGTAGCCTTTAGGAAGGTCGGGATAAAAATAGTTCTTGCGATCAAACATTATCTCATCAGGATTTTCACAGTGAAGAGCCATCGCTGTTCTTAAAGCATTATAACAAGCTTTTTCATTTACAACAGGTAATATTCCCGGTAGTCCTAAATCAACTGGTGAAACGTGAATATTAGGAATCTTAGTATAACTATTTTCACTACTTGAAAAGTTTTTAGATAACGTATCTAATTCACAGTGTACTTCAAGTCCAATAACTACATCATACATTACTCTTCACCTCCTATTTGTCCTTTAAGACCGGTTAGCATTTCTATCTCATTAGCAATATTTAATACTTTCTTATCTTCTTTTATTCCACTAGTAAGGTTAATACCAATTGGACAGTTATTTACAAATCCTGATGGGATAGTAATTGATGGGAATCCTCCGAAGTTACCTAGTGCCATATGGTTTTCTAATAATAGGTATTTATCACTTAGCTTGTCACTATCATCATCAAACTTAGGAGCAGGTCCACCACTACAAGGTAAGATTAAGCTATCATATTCTTTGAAAAGATTTGTTAATTTATCTACTAATAATCTTCTAACTCGACAGGCATTTAGATAAAGTTTCTCTTGATTTTCTTTTTGTAAAATATAACTACCTAGGACAAAACGTCTTTTAATAAGTTCTGAGAAGCCTTCTGTTCTAGTAGCAGTTATTAGACTATTAACATCATCTTTAGCTACTCTATTTCCAAAAGCTATTCCTGTTAAGTTAGAGTTATTACTAGTCGCTTCGGCACAAGATATAGTCATATAAGTAGGATATATCGCTTCTAGTAACGCTTTATCAATGGATACTTCTGTTATTTCTGCTCCCCTAGTTTTTAATCTTTCAAGAAGTGAATAAAAGTTATCTAATACTTGCATCAACTCATCATCGTCTTCTTTATATAAGCTTCTATCTACTATTTCTTTGATATAAAATAACTTTTTACCTGCTAACGGTTCATCGATACCAGATAGTAAATCACTATCATCTTGATAAGTAGTCATATCATGAGGATCATATCCTTTAATAGTATTAGTAACTAAAGCGACATCTTTAACACTTCTTGCAAAGCAACCAACATGATCAAGGCTTGAAGCAAAAGCAAATAGACCATAACGAGATATTAAACCATATGTTGGTTTATAGCCAACCACTCCGCCAAAAGCAGCTGGTTTTCTAATAGAGTCACCAGTATCACTTCCAATAGCAAAAGGTACAATTCCAAGAGCAACTGCAGCAGCACTTCCTGCACTTGATCCACCAATCTCTCTTGTCTTGTCATAAGGATTTCTAACTATTCCAGTATGTCCAGTTGTTCCAGTTCCACCCATAGCAAGTTCATCTAAAACGGTTTTTCCAACTAATACTGCTCCAGCATTCTTTAATTTCTTATAAACTGTCGCATCATAGACTGGTACATAATTTTTTAAGATGTTACTAGATGCTGTTGTTAAAATATTACTAGTTGAAATATTATCTTTTAAAGCATAAGGTATACCTGCTAGTGGCGTAGTTCTTTTCTTCATCTTAAACTTATCACAGATAGTTACAAAACAGTTATAAGGATCCTGATACTTATTAGCAAGACTAACTGCTTCATTAAATAGTTCTTCACTAGTTATACTACCATCATCTAAATTTTCTCTTAAATCACTAATTAAACATTTTCTATAATTCATCAGCTTCCACCACCCTTGGTACTTTTACTTGATCTCTTACTTGATGTTCTGTATTTTCTAACACCTCATTAACAGAAAGCATCTCCATTTCATTAATCTCGTCACATCTAAGCTTCGCTTCATATGAGACATATGGATAAAATAATGGTTCTGTCTTTTTTATATTAGGAATATTTTCGATAAGTTCCATTTGTTTAAGAATAGTTTTAAACTCATCTTCTAAGGTTTCATACTCATTATCATCCATGTCAAACATTAACTTTCTAGCATAGTCTTTTAGCATTTCTTTAGTTATCACATTTATCAGTCCTTTCTTTAGAAAACGAAAAAGACTCTAATCCCAGTTAAGGGACGAGTCTTTTACCCGCGGTACCACCCAATTTATTATCAAGCATGATAATCGCTTATCTTGTTAACGGGAGTCTACCCGGCTTAGTCTACTTTATTCTTTAAGCACTCCGAAGTGTTATTCGTTAATACTTTTCTTAACTGTTTTCACCAACCACAGCTTCTCTTATAAGTCAAGTATTACTACTTCTCTTCATCAACGTTTTCTAGTAAAGTTTACAATACTATTTTATAACTTGTCAATTATTTTTGGTGATTTTATTTAAATTTTGTAGCACCTAATACTATTTCTTTATTCTCTTTTACAACTCTTAATAATATAATTTCATCATCTAATCTCGGTTCATAAAATATATAATAGTTAGATAACTCTTGCAATTCATTTATATAGTCTAAATGGTTATTTAATACTTTAATGTCTTTATTATAAATAACGGTAAATATCTGATACCTTTCATTATTAAAAATAAAGTTTGGATATTTCTTTAGGAAATCACTAGATAAATAAGATTCTGCTAGTTGATAAGTTATTTCTTTGGAATTATTAATGGTTAGTATTTTTTCTTTTGAATTAATTTCTTCATAAGAGATATCATCTATATTAATTTTTTTAGTTAAGTTTTCTATTTCAAAAGTCATATTTGTATTAGTAACATAAACTGTATCTGTTGTTATATCATCCTTAGTCATAAAACTAAACATTATTATTAATAGAAGAAGAATTGTACCCCACCATTTTTCTTTTTTCATTTTATCACCTAATGATAATTTAGCACATTGTATATAAAAATTATGTCAAAAAAAGAACAAATCTTTAAGATTCATTCTTTCTTGTAAATTTATCAAATCTATCAATATCTATATCCTTAAAGTCGGTATTAGCAAGGGACTCAAATAGTTTTTTCTGATCTCTTGAAAGTTTTTTAGGAGTTTGTACTCGATAGATTATATACATATCCCCTGTTCTTCTTCTATCGTCTTTGATGCCCTTTCCTCTTACTCGTTGTTTAGTACCACTATCAGTTCCAGCTGGTACAGATACAGTTATATTACCATAGATAGTTGGTATTTCTTTTTTACAGCCTAGTGTTGCTTCTACAATAGTAATTGGTACTTCTAAGTAGATATCATTACCATCTCTTTTAAAGTAGTCATGTTCTTTGATGGTAAACTCTAAATACAAGTCGCCTGACTCTCCACCATTAGGGGAAGCATGTCCTTTACCTGCTAATCTTAATCTTTCTCCATTATCTATTCCAGCAGGAACGTGTACAGTAATAGTTTTTCTTACCTTGACAGTACCTGTTCCACGACAATCTGAACAAGTTTTGGCAAAAGTCTTACCTTTTCCTTTACAATCAGGACAAGTTGATTTAGTAACAAATGAACCTAAAATTGTTCTTTGTTCTACCGTAACTGTTCCACTACCATGACATCTTGAACAAGTTTTCTCATCAAAACCACCTTTACCATGACAATTATCACATTCATCAATTACATCTACATCTATATCCTTCTCACAACCAAATACTGCTTCTTCAAAAGTAAGATTCATTCTAAGTAGCATATCACTACCACGTTGTTTTCTATTACTTGTTCTACTACTGCCACTAGAGAAACCTCCAAAGCCTCCACCAAATAAGTCTTCGAAAATATCTCCTAAGTCACTAGCATCAAAGCCAAAACCACCTGATGAAAAACCTCCATAAGGATTACCACCAGCTGCTCCGCCTTGGAAAGCTGCATGACCAAATTGATCATATTGTTTTCTTTTAGTTTCATCTGACAAAACTGAATATGCTTCTTGTACTTCTTTAAATTTTTCTTCAGCATTTTCTTCTTTACTAATATCCGGATGATATTTCTTTGCAAGACGTCTAAAAGCACTCTTTATTTCATCTTGACTAGCACTTTTACTAACACCTAACACCTCATAATAATCTCTTTTAGTTGCCATACTTGTACCTCCTATTTTGTTAATTCTTCAAGTTCATCTACTAAACTATCAAAATATTTAATAGCATCTAGATAAACATCTTCTTTTTCTAAATCTACACCTAATATTTTAAAAGTATCGAGAGGAGTAACATTTGAACCAGTTTTAATATATTTTAAGTATTTATCAAGTGTTTCCTTATTACCATTTAATATGTCACTTGCTAAGTGAGATGCTACTGATATACAAATAGCATAGCTATATAAGTAGAAATTCATATAATAATGACTTCTATATATCCAGTTATATGGACTATACTTAGTTAGTTTAACTTCTTTACCATAATAATATTTTAGCGAATCTTTAGTTATTTTACCCATGAATTCTTTAGTTAAACAATTACCATTATGAACATGTTCATACATTAAACGTTCCATATCACATTCGCGAGTAGCACCGAATAAGTTAGATTCAATAACACCAATAATATTTTCAAGTCCAAGTATCTTTTCTTCCTTAGTTTTAGCATTCTTAATCATATAATTTGCAAGTAAACACTCATTTATTAAGGAAGTAACTTCAGCATTAATTATAGCATTCTCACGGTAAGGTAGAAAATTATTTTCAATTAAATACTGATGATTAATATTATGACCAGCTTCATGAGCAATAGTTGAAATAGATTCGAAATCATAATTATAACTCATAAGTATTCTTGAATTATTCTCATGTCCACTAATAGAATAGCCACCACTACATTTACCTTTATATTGACAGTAATCAATATACCTGTTCTTAATTATCTTATCATACTTAGCTAAATAGTCTTCTCCTAATGGTTTTAAAGCTTCTCTTACAATTTGTTGTGCTTCTTCTATTGAATATTCTTTAGTAGAATTAGAAAGTTTTGCCAATAAATCATAAGTATATAATTCATCTAGATCAAGTATCTTCTTTCTTACTTTATAATATCTTTGTAATGATGAAACATTTTCTCTAACTACTTTTGATAAAGTATCATATACTTTAACATTTAACTCATTGGAAAATAATTTTGCTTCTAAAGAATCACTAAAGTGATAAATACCTGCTAATGTATCCTTTAATTTAACATACCCATTCAAAAGACTAGCTGAGGTTGAGGCGTATTCACTTGCTTTCTTTAATAACTTTGTATCAGCTTGTTTTCTAACCTTTCTATCTTTAGAAGTTTTAAGAAAACGAGAATTAGTTGTTGTTAACTCAACTTTCTCATGTTCATTAATTATTACTTTACCATAATTATGTTCACCATTAAGCAAGTTAGAAGAAATATTACTAAAGTCATCAGTAGCAGATACTAAAGAAGTTACTAATTTCTCTTCTTCTTCGTTTAAAACGTGTTCTTTATAACGATAGATATCATCTAAATATGGCTTATAATCATTTAATTTATTATTAGTAATAAATAATTGTTTATAAGAAGTGCTTGTTATTTTTAATAACTCCGGATTGAAAAAAGCTGTTAAATTATTTAATTTAGTTATTAATAAGCTAGCTTTATTTAACATATCTAAAGGAATAGGTTGTCCTAACAATTCATCATTTCTTACACTAGCATAAATATACATTCTTTCAATTTCTGTTTCATATTTAATTTCTTTATCTAAATATTCATAGAGTTTAAAAGAATCAGTAGTACACCCTACATAATTTTTTAATATATCTAACTCTTTATTTAGTTTAGAGTAAGTTTCAAAAAACTCATCATCACTTTTATAGTATTCCGTTAAATCCCACTTATATTTTTCCTCTACTTCTTCTCTATTCTTATATTGTTTCATATATCCTCTTTCTATTATTAGGCTAAAAGTTCTAGTCACCTAGAACTTTTAGATTATTATTTTTCTTCATATTCAGCATCTTGAACATCATCTTTTTTAGAATCATCATTTGCAGTTTCATTGTTACTATTTTCTTGTTGTTCTTTAGCAGCTTGTTCATATACTTTAGCTGATAAATTCATAGCTTTTTCTTGAAGATTTTCTTTAATAGTTTTAACTTTATCCATATCGTTCTTTTCTAAGGCTTCTTTTAGCTCTTTAACGATATTTTCTACTTCTTCTTTTTCTTTACTATCAACTTTATCACCTAAGTCTTTTAAAGCTTTTTCAGATTGGAAAATCATTTGTTCAGCATCATTTCTTAAGTCTGCTTCTTCTTTTTTCTTCTTATCTGCTTCTTTATTAGCTTCTGCTTCTTTCATCATTCTATCAATTTCATCATCTGATAAGGTTGTATTAGAGGTAATAGTAATTTTTTGTTCTTTATTAGTTCCTAAATCTTTAGCAGTTACATTAACGATACCATTGGCATCAATATCAAATGTTACTTGGATTTGTGGAACTCCTCTAGGTGCTGGTGGAATATCTGCTAATTGGAATCTTCCTAGCGTTTTATTATCACTAGCCATTGATCTTTCACCTTGTAGTACATGTACATCTACAGCTGGTTGATTATCTGCAGCAGTTGAGAATACTTCTGATTTAGAAGTTGGAATAGTTGTATTTCTTGGAATTAATACAGTCATTACTCCACCTAATGTTTCAATACCAAGTGATAATGGTGTTACATCAAGTAAAACGATATCATTAACATCACCTGTTAATACTCCACCTTGAATAGATGCACCCATTGCTACTACTTCATCTGGGTTAACTTCACGAGATGGTTCCATAGCAAGTTCTTTCTTAACTGTTTCATATACTAGTGGCACACGAGTAGATCCACCAACAAAGATTACTTTATCTAAGTCTTTTGCTTTAATATCAGCATCTTTTAAAGCTTTTCTTACTGGTTCAAGAGTTGACATAACAAGGTCATGAATTAACTCTTCAAATTTAGCTCTTGTTAAAGTCATTTCTAAGTGAAGTGGACCATCAGAACTTTGAGAGATAAATGGTGCTGATACTTGCGTAGTAGTCATTGAAGATAAATCTTTCTTAGCTTTTTCACTTAACTCTTTAAGTCTTTGCATAGCCATTTTATCTTTAGATAAATCTACACCATTTTCTTTCTTGAATGTTTCAACTAAGTAGTCCATGATTTTATTATCAAAATCATCTCCACCTAAGTGGTTATTACCAGCAGTTGACTTAACTTCAAATACACCGTCACCTAATTCAAGGATAGATACATCGAATGTTCCACCACCTAAATCATATACTAAGATTGTTTGATTTTTTTCTTGTTTATCAAGTCCATAAGCAAGTGCAGCTGCTGTTGGTTCATTGATAATTCTTTCTACATTAAGTCCTGCTATTTTACCAGCATTTTTAGTTGCTTGTCTTTGAGCATCATTAAAGTATGCTGGAACAGTGATAACTGCTTTATCCACTTTTTCACCTAAATAACTTTCAGCATAATCTTTCATATAAGACAAAATCATTGCTGATACTTCTTCTGGTGTATATTTCTTTCCTTCAATTTCTACTTTTTCACTAGTACCCATTAATCTCTTGATTGATGATACAGTGTTAGGATTAGTAATAGCTTGACGCTTAGCAGCATCACCTACTATTCTTTCACCATTTTTAAATGCTACTACAGAAGGAGTTGTTCTATTACCTTCTGGATTAGGGATTACCTTTGGTTCCCCTGCTTCTAATACTGCGACACAACTATTTGTTGTACCTAAGTCTATACCTATTATTTTACTCATATTACCTATCTCCTTTTTCTATTTCTCTATCTTATTTACTTTTACACTAGCTGGTCTAATAACTCTATCTTTTAAACGATATCCTTTTAATAATACATCTAAAACTATCTCATCTCCAAAGTTAGAATCACTATCAGTCATTAGTGCTTGCATAGTATTGGCATCAAATTCTTTACCCTCACAGTCGATTTCTTCAACACCAAATTTTTTTAACACTTCACAAAGGGAAGCATACATCATCTTAAAACCAGTTAAGAATTTTGATAACTCATCAGTTAAATCATTATCATCTAACTTAATAGCCCTCTCAAAATTATCAAGTACTGGTATTATTTCTAAGATTAAATCTTGATTAGCATACTTTAATTTATTATCAGTTTCTTCTTCTTTACGTTTACGATAATTAATCATTTCTGCTTTACTATATTGTAATTTTTCTAACAAGTTTTGTTTTTCATTTAAGATTTCTGTTAATTGATTTCTTAATTTTTCAATTTCTTCTGTTTGCCTTTCTTCTACTTTATCATGCTTACATTCACATTTTTCATCTTGACATGCACAAGTTTTCTCACAATTACATTTCTTCTCTTCATGTTTCTCTTGATTATTATGCTCATGTTTATGCTTTTTATGTTCTTTTTCCATTTTCATCACCCTTCAATATTATCTTTAATAAATTCTAGTAAACTCATAACTCGCTCATATTCCATTCTCTTTGGTCCAATTATAGCAATTGTTCCTTCCTCATTTTTCGTTTTAAAGCCAGTCTTTATAACGGTTACATCAGAATCAATATTATTTTCACTTCCGATATAAACCTCAATATTATTAGAATTATCTTGTTTAATTTCTTTTATTAAGTCTTGATCATCTAACTTAGCAAATAACCCTTTTACTTTATCAATGCTACCAAACTCTGGTTGTTCCAAAAATTTAGTTCTTCCTACTACATTGATATCAGGATGAGTTAAATCATCAAAGACGTGATAAATAACATCATATAGTTTTTCATGTTGCTCAACATAGTTTCCAATGATTGGTTTAATTTCAAACTCAAGTTTAGTACTAATCTCATCAATTGGTGTACCAACTATTAGTTTATTAATCAAATCAACCGTTTTCTTAACATCGTTCATATTAACTTGATCTAGCGTTACCGTCTTATGTTCCACTTTTCCTTTATCAGTCACTACTATCATTATTAACTGATTATCAGCCAAGGGAACAACATTAACTTCTTTTAATAAGTTATCATGAGAAGTTTGACCTAATACTACTGCTGTATAACTAGTCATATCAGAAACTAATTGCAAGCTCTTAGAAATACAATCTGATAATTCTAATGATTGATTATGTAAAATTATCTGTAGATTTAACATATCTTCACCATTCATTCTTCTAGGTTTCAATAAGTTATCTACATAATAACGATATCCTTTTTGACTAGGTATTCTACCACTGGATGTATGTGTTTTTTCTAAGAGTCCTGCCTCTTCAAGATTTGCCATCTCACTCCTAATAGTAGCACTAGAACATTTTAGTTTTTTACATAGTTGCTTACTACTAACGGGAGTTGCTTGCTTTATATAATTTTCAACAATCATTTTTAATAATTGTTCTTGTCTTTTTGATAACATATCCATTATTAAGCACCACCTTAGCACTCTTTTTCCTAAGTGCTAATAATATTGTATGCATTTAGTTGGCACTTGTCAATAGATTTTGCTAAAAAATAAAAAGAAGTGTTAACAACTTCCTTCGTCCATGCAATCATTTAATTCACTAATAATAGTTTTAGTATAGTCATTATTATTTTTTTGCTCAAAACTAGTTAAACTTAAAAGTAAGAAAATAACAAAACTCATAACTAATAATAAACCATATAAAATAGTCGAAACAGCAAATCCCTTTTGATTTAGTCTCATTCTTCTACTACCTCTATCAATGCATGATAATGACTTGTTTTATCTAAAGTAAAATTACTATTCATAGCCCACAATCTAATAGAATAGTCTTCACTACTATTAGGTTTTAGACTATCTTCATAAATAACATCATTAGGAAATTCTGATAAAACATAAGCAACAGGTGTTTGATGATCTTTTCTAAAACTTAATTTTAGTAGTTCTTTAGGTATTTGCTTATTGTCACAATTATCTTGCTGTATCTTTTCTTTATTAGTTACTAATTTAATACTATACTTAACTTTCTTATCGGTGTTATTCTTCACAGTAAAAGTATAACTAGGGCTAGAAAGACCAATTGCATCAGTTACAGGTGTAAATTTATCAAGTGATATTTCATTACCATTCTTCTCATGAAAGACAACTTCCATTTCCCCAGTATCATAATCTTTATTTCTAGAGTTTGCAAATTTTTCATATATAAGATAAGTAGATACAAGAGAAAATACTATTAAAAAAGTAATAATTATTATACTCTTTCTCCTTTGTTTTTTATAATATGCTTGATACATACTAACACCTCTTTCTTAATTTATTTTAAGTCTTTTCTTAAGTATTAGTCAATTATTAGTTATTAGAAGTATTAAACTTTACACGTATCTTACCATCTCTTCTAATTCTTTTCTAACATTATGCATAGGACTTTCTAGGTAATCATCAGTTTTATAACCAATTGGTAACAAACAAATAGGTTCTATATTATCATTAAGATTAAATTCTTTCTTTAACATCTCTTTATCAAACATCTCTATCCAAATATTATCAAGTCCCTGGTTAGTAGCTTCTAACATCATATGAGTAGCAACTATTGTAGCATCTATTATATAGCAAGTATTTTCTCTATTTTTAAAGGCTATATCTTTATCACTACAAACAACTAAAACTACTGGAGCATTATATCTAAAGTTAGTTAGTTTATCTATCTTTTCTAGTGCTTCCTTGCTTTTAGCTACAAGTACTAATTGTGGTTGTTTATTCTTAGCAGTTGGTGCCACTCTTCCTGCTTCTAATATTTTACTTATCTTACTATCACTTACCTCATCACTTTTAAAACTTCTAGTAGCTGTTCTTTTTCTTATTACTTTATCAAATTCCATTATCTATCCTTCTTTCTACAGTTATTATAACAATTTCTTGAACAAAACTGAAAACAAATTTTCAGCAGCCTTACCTCACGGTAAGGCATTTCTGCTTCACCAAACTAAATTAGTTCTTAAAAGACCAATATCGGATGGTCACTACCCTATTATTTTTCGCTGAATTTTATTTTAAATTAAGTTCTGTATATATATTTTTAAACCTTCAAGCATTATATTCACGCTTGCTTTAAAATCTCTATCATACTTTGTCTTATACTTAAATTCTTTAACTATTATAAATGTTAATATAGAAAGTCATAAATACGTCAAAGTTAAAAAATCATAATTTACGAATTATTAAGTTTTAACTTTAGTTTATTAACATCCATGCTATAATAATTAACAATGAGAGGTGTTATTATGAACTGTTATGTAGAAAGTGGAATTCATATATTGAATGATACTACTAAAGATTTAGAAAATTTAAATGAGCTGGGTATATACTTAGCAAGAAGAACTAATGTTGATGCTCTGAAATCATTGAAGCTTATTGTTTTAGCATCAGAAACTAAGTTATTAGAGAAAAGTTTTGATATTAATCATGTAAAAACTTATACCGATCCGTTTGAAAACAGTATATATAAAAGAAATGAAACTGTATTTGGTAATTTAGCTGTTAATCCACAAAATTTCGGCTTGGAGTTAGCAGATTACATCTTACATAATTATAAGGTTGATTTAGGCATAGAACCATTCACTTCTGGTTATACGATATTTGATTTTTTTGCAAGATCTTTTGCAAGAATAGAATATGATGAAGATCCTTTTTATAAGAGATACGATATGATTGATAAAAAACTAGATATGGTTTCATATATGTTAGATTATGAACTATTAGACAATAGTCAAACTGATTTATTACTAACTTATTTTGATAGATGTATTCAAAATAAGTACCATTACACAAAAGAACAACTACTAAAAATGAAAGAGATGATTAATCAAGTAGACTCAAAGCAACAAATAAGACTTACTATTGAAGATTTATTTAAACAAAATAAGATCAAATCAGATTATTCTAAAGAAGAGTTAAGTAAGAAGCTACTATCAGCAAATAAAGATAATAACAAATCTTCTGATATAACCAAATCATTTAGTAGATTAGAAAATTACTGTATGCTAAATGATCAATGTACTTACATGTTACATACTATTCCAATGCTAGTTAAAGAAAAAGTAATAAAATAGGTGGGGGGTAAAATGTTATATTCAATGAAAGAAGTATGTAGAATAAGAAATCTATCTTATGATAGTTTAAAGTATTAGTGTAATGAAGGATTAGTTCCTAATGTTAAAAGAAATAAAAATAACTATAGAGTATTTGATGATAAAGATCTTGCCTGGTTAGATACTCTTGCTTGTCTTAAGAGATGTGGAATGAGCATTAAAGAGATTAAGGAGTATATGCTACTTTGTCTAGAAAGTGAAACTTCTATTCCTAGACGAAAAGAAATATTAAATGATAAACTTTTGGAACTTAACAATAAGAAAAAAGAAATAGATGACAGTATTAACTATATTTATAAAAAGCAAAATTTCCATGATTGTGTTTTAACTGGTAAAACCAAATACTATAGTAATTTAATAAATACTAACAGCAACTAAAACATAAAATTATATCTAGAATTGAACAAGAAATATATCTAACGCTTAAGACATTATCATAAGTTAATCATAAATTCAGTCACTTTACTCAAAATAAGATTGACTTATGTTATTATCTCATGATATAATATCAACACATTTTTACATATATTAATACCCAAAATTAAATTAAGTAGTAAATTATAAAGAGAAGATATCTTTGTAAATAGCTATTACACATGCTATCTTTTCTAAAAAATGAGGGGGGAATTTATATGAATATTTGTTTAGAAGCAGTAGAAGGGTCCAATAAATTTGAAAGAAGTAATTTTGAAGATAATAATATTAAAAAAATGTACATAAAAAAGAATATTGATATTATTAATGAAGTTATGCAGTTTACAACAGGATATTGTGGATCATTTGGAACTGGCTATCCATTTTATACACTAGATAAAAACTTTGAAGGAAAATTACCCATTATACAAGAACAATTGCGTTATAATGAGGAATTAAAAAATACTATATTAAAATCAAAGTTAAAAAAATGGCCTTGCGAAAGTTGCCTACCAATAAATGGTCCTTATATGGAAGATTTAAAACAAATCTGTATTCCTTGTCCTAGATTAGAAAAAGGATTAAAACCTAGAAAAATAATAAATCGCTTACCTGATATTGATATGTGGATGGTCTGTGAAGATTCTAAAGTAGATGATGCTAAAAAAGAATTGAAGGAAACATTTGATTCCCTTGATATGCATACATCGGATGTAAATCCAATTCAGACAATTAAGGATTTTAAAGAAACTATTAATGATTTGGAAAATGGTAAAATGCCTAGAAAAATGCTACCACTTGATATTCATGTTATAAAATATTCAGAATTAAGTAAACTATTAGATCAAGTTCCTTTTACAGTTATTAATTCAGTTAAAACGAATACTATACCATATCTACCTATACTGCCAGATTCACTAAGAAAAAAATGGCAAAAAGATGATGAAGCTTATAATTTCACACTAGATTTCTTATATAGTATGAGTGAATTTAACTTTGAAGAAACTTTAAAACAAAAGCTTGATTATGCCAGAAGCACAGTTGCTTCTACGTTGACAGAAAAAGAAACCGTTAAAATACTTGATTCAGTATCTCCTGATTCTGTGAAAAGGAGATTTGAAAATAAAACATTACAAAAATTATATAAAAGGAGAATAAATTCATGGAAAAATTAATAGATTTACATATTCACACTGTCTGTTCAGATGGTGCTTTAACACCAAGAGAAGTTATAGATGAGGCTTTAACAAATAAAGTAAGTACTATTGCGATATGTGATCACGATACAATTGAGGCTTATAATGAAGAGCTTTTTGAATATGCTAAAGAAAAAGGTATTAAGTTAATACCAGGTGTAGAGATCTCTACTAAAACCAAGAAATGTGGTATACATGTTTTAGGTTACAACTTTGATTTAAACAATAAAGAGTTTAGAGAAAAATTATATAATCTAAGAAATGCTAGACATATATACTTGAGAAATGTTGCTAAAAAGCTAGAAGAATTAGGATATAAAGTAGCAGTAGATGAACTTGACAAAATAGATGCCGTAACAAAAGCTCATATTGCCAATGATGTAATAGGAAACAAAGAAAATGAAGCTAAATTAAAGGAAGTTTTTGGTTATGTTCCCCAAATGGGAGAATTTATCGAAACTATTATGAATGAAGGTTGTCCTGCTTATGTAAAAAAAGAAACGATTAGCCCAAAAGAAGCCTCTTCTCTTATACATAAAGCCGGTGGCAAGGTTATTTTAGCTCATCCTGTTGCATATAGTTATGAAGATAATCTAACAGAAGAAGATATCGAAAAGTTAGTTATGGAAATGCAACCAGATGGAATAGAAACGAACTATATTTATATAGATCGTAATGATATCAAACATAATGATATAGTCCGTTGGAATGATTTTGCTAAAAAACACAATTTAAAGACAACAATCGGTTCAGACTTTCATAAAAAAGATGGGATTCACCCTATTATTGGATTAGTTGGTGAAGATATAACATTGACTGAAGATGAAGTTAAGCAAATGATTAATTTCTTATTACATAACTAATTCTAAGTATATTATAAAAATGATATTAAAAAGGAATCATTATGAGTATTAGTGATTCCTTTAATTTATTACTATTTTTATGTCTAGTTTATTTAAATATAGCTAGTAGAATACTTTAAAGATAAATCTTCTGTCTCTATCATTATCTCCACTAATATTTAAAACTGCCAAATAACATTATTGTCCCAATAATAATTTCTTCTTTTTTTATTTATTCATCACAAATTAAAGCATATAAGACAAATTTATTAAAAACTAATATTTCACTCGCATAAACTATAAGGAAAGGAGAAAAAAACATGTTTGATAACTGTAATGAAAATAAAGAAAAAACAAGATGTAAGTTTTGTTATGTACAAGGACCCACTGGACCTACTGGACCCGCTGGTGCTGCTACTATTACGGTAGGAACTACTACTACAACTGATGCTGGTAGTAATGCTTCGGTTACTAATAGTGGAACTAATGAGAATGTCATCTTAGACTTTTCTATTCCAAGAGGAAGTATAGGACCCACTGGACCTACTGGGCCTCAAGGTAATATTGGTCCTATTGGTTTAACTGGTGCTACAGGTGCTACGGGTCCTACTGGGCCAACAGGGCCAACTGGACCTCAGGGTAATATTGGTCCTATTGGTTTAACTGGAGCAACTGGTCCTACTGGACCTACAGGACCCACTGGACCTACTGGACCTACTGGAGGAATAGCAGCATACGGTGAAAGATACACAGAAGGTGCTGAAACAGTAACGCTTACTCCTAATCAAGATGGACAAATTCCTTTACAAACAAATGGTCCTAGTTTAAATACTACTTATACTACTTCTAATGCTATTACTGTAGGAGATGCTGGTACTTACCAAATCTACTATTTATTAGATGCTTCTAGTTCCCAACAAGCAGATATAACCGTATTTGTTAGAAAAAATAATACAGAAATTGATAGCAGCTCTATTACTTTAAATGCTCCTGCTAATGAAAATAAATTATTCACAGGAAGTATCATTACTACTCTAGCTACAGGAGATGTTATAGATTTTGTAGCTAATTCAGCAACAGGACTTACCTTAACACTTGATAGTAATACAGGAGCAAGGGTTAGTATTATTAAATTAGGATAATATGCATAAATACAAAGTTATTGTCTATGCCATTAGTAAAAATGAAGAAAAGCATGTTAAAAGATGGGTAGAATCTATGAAAGAAGCGGATGAAATTATTGTTCTTGATACTGGTAGTACTGATAAGACTGTAAAATTATTAAAAGATTTAGGTGTTAATGTTAAAAGTAAAAAAATTAAACCTTTTAGATTTGATATAGCAAGGAATTTATCACTAGACTTAGTTCCTAAAGATACTGATATTTGTGTTTGTACTGATTTAGATGAAGTTTTTCTTAAAGGTTGGCGAAGTAGTCTTGAAGAAGTATGGCAAGAAAACACTACTCGACTTGCTTATAACTATAACTGGAGTCTAGATAAAAATAATAAACCTATTATAAACTTCTATACAGAAAAAATACATTCTAGGAATGATTATACTTGGACTCATCCTGTTCATGAAGTTCTTTCCTATATAGGTGATAAGAAAGAGATTAAACTTACTACTGACTTAATCACTCTAAATCATTACCCTGATAAAACTAAAAGTAGAAGTAGTTATCTTCCCCTCCTTGAATTATCAATCAAGGAAGATCCAACAGATGATAGAAATATGCATTATCTTGGAAGAGAATATATGTATCATGGTTACTTTAATAAAGCGATTGATACACTAATTAAACATCTATCGTTAAAATCTGCTACTTGGCGTGATGAGCGAGCTGCTTCTATGCGTTTTATTGCTAGATGTTATACTAATCTAGAAAGGTATAAGGAAGCTAAAATGTGGTATAAAGAAGCTATAAAAGAAGCACCTTATTTAAGGGATGCTTTTGTAGAACTTGCTCTTTTAGAATATAATCTAGAAAACTATCAAGAAGTAGAAAAAAATTGTTTGGAAGCCTTAAAGATAACAACTCATCAAAAGACTTATATAAATGAACCATTTAGTTTTGATCATACTATCTATGATTTGTTATCAATCAGTTGTTTTTATCAAGGAAAATATCAAGAATCTTTAGACTATATTAATAAAGCTTTAGAAATATCACCTGATAATGAAAGACTAAAAAGTAATAAATTACTAATAGAAAAAGCAAAAGATTAATTACTTTCTCTTGCTTTTTTCTTTTAGCTTTTTATACTCTTCTCTTTGTTTTGCTAAATACTTCTTTATTCTACCTAATGGATCATGATTAGATAATTTTATCTTTGGAAAGGCATTTAACATATGAAGCATTAAGCCTTTATTCTTAATAATTTCATTTCTTACTTTTCTACTTATCTCTTCTGTAGCATCCTTTGCTGTAAACTTGGTAGTAGCTATTTTAACTTGACACATAGTAGTTACTGTAATAATTACATCAATCATAAAAATAACAAATAAAACGATAGATAATATTATTAAAACATTATGTGGGATCATTGATACTAATCCATCTAGAAAAGGATGGAGGATACTTACAATAAATACTCCTCCTAAACCAAATAAGCAAGAGTTTTCTAAACATACTCTACCTGATAAATTAAATTTCTTCTCAGTATAATCCCACCATCTAGCATGAAATATTTTTTCTAAAATTAAACTAGTCATATATTCCATTAAAGTACAAACAAAAGCAGACATAACAAATAAAGTAATTATATCTTTACTATACTTAGCTAGAAAGATATTCATTATAACACTACTAGATCCGTAAATTGGTAAGTATGGTCCTAGACAAAATCCTCTATTTACTATTAACTTTTTATTATTTATAGAACAAGAAGTAATCTCGGTTAAGTAGCCAATAAAAGAATATATCATAAAAAAGAAAAACCAATAACATATTTTATACATCTAAAACCTCCTAATCAAACAATAAGGTAAGTAAAAATATTAATACTCCACTTATTAAACCATAGATAGTCATATTTTTATTCTTAGTATCTTTAACTTTAGGTAGTAATTCAAAGAATACTAAGTAAAATAACATACCAAGTACTAGAGAAAGTAGTATTCCCATAAAAGTATTACTAGCACTAGTTAGACCAAACATATAAGGAATTAAGCCTCCTAGGAATGTTGAAATACTTAAAAGAAACATGGGAAGGCGAAGTGATTTTTTGGCATCACTTTGATAATACACACTACCTATCATCACTCCTAAAGGAAGATTATGAATACCAACACCAATACTCATCATCACTCCTAAAGACATATTAGAAAGTGTTACAAAATAAATAGCCATTCCTTCTATTATATTATGAATAATTAATACTATTATAGAAAGTAGACCAATATGATGAATATTTTCTCTAACTTCTTTATTAGTTTTTAAATGATCATGATGATCTGGAATAAAGTGATCAAGTACTTTAAATATTAAGAAACCTATTAAAGAAAAGATTATAAATAGATAAAGTTTTCCAAAGCCAAATACTTCTAATGCTTCCTTTAAAAGATCAAACAGCATTAACATGATTAATAGTGAAAAAGCTAGTGAAAATATATAGTCTAGAACTTTTCTTTTCTTTTTTAGAAAGAAAGAAAAGATTATTCCAACTACTAAGAATAATCCTAATAGAAAAGTAATAAATAATGAAAGTGTATTACTCATTATATCTACCCCCTAAATGTTACTAATAAGATAACGATAAGTGCTAATAAGATACGATAGATCATAAAAGCTTTAAAGTCATGTTTTTTTAAGTATTGTAATAAAAACTTAATACAGATAATTCCCGTTATAAAAGCTATAACTATTCCTACTAAGAATATAGCTAAATTACTAGCAATTAAAGTAACAGCTTCTCCTTTTAGAAATTGTAATAGACAAGCTCCTAGAACAACTGGTGCTGATAAGTAGAAAGAAAACTTAGCAGCATCTTCTCTATTTACTTTTAAAGCTCTAGCACAAGCAATAGTAGTGCCGCTTCTACTAAATCCTGGAATTAAAGCAAATACTTGACTACAACCAATTAAAAATGCATCTTTAAATGATAAATCACCCACCTTTTTAACTTGTTTAGAATTCTTATCAACTAAATAAATAATTATTCCCATAACAATTAAAGCAATGGCTATTAAGTAGTAATTAGTTCTAATAGCGTTTTCTATAACATCTTCAAATAATACTCCAGCAATAGCAGCCGGAATAGTTGCTACAATTATCTCAAAGAAAAGTTTTCCTTCCTTATCTTTTACGCCTTTAGTAAAACCTTTTACTACCATATTTAAAAAGTCTTTAAAGAAAAATACAGCAATAGCAAGTAAAGTTCCAAGATGAAGAGCAAGATCAAAACATAACGCAAGTTCACTACCCATACCTTTTCCAATACCAAACACATCCCTAAAAATAATTAAATGTGCACTTGAAGAAATTGGTAAGAACTCAGCTATACCTTGAACTATGCCTAATATAACGGCTGCAATAATATGATTCATAATTAATACCTCTTTTCTAAATAAGATTATAACAAAATACCAAAGAAAAAGAAAGCCTAACTTCTGAAACTTTCTTGATAGTTATTATTCTTTTTCTAATTTTACACCTAAATCTTCAAGTTGTTTTTTAGCAACCTTATTAGGAGCTTCACTCATCAAACAACTAGCACTAGCAGTCTTCGGAAAAGCTATTACATCACGAATGTTATCAGTTTCAGTTAATAACATAGTAAGACGATCTAGTCCAATAGCAAGTCCACCATGAGGTGGTGTTCCATATTTCAAAGCTTCAACAAAGAAACCAAACTTCTCATCAATATCTTCTTTAGTTAATTCTAAAGCTTCAAACATTTTCTCTTGAACTTCTTCATTATGGATACGAATAGATCCACCACCCGCTTCATAGCCATTAATAACAATATCATAAGCTTTAGAGTAGCAATGTGCTTTATCAGTTAAAAGTTTATCTACATCACTGTCAAGTGGTGCTGTAAATGGATGATGACAAGCAACAAATCTATTTTCTTCTTCACTCCACTCAAATGATGGAAATTTAGTAACCCATAATAATTTGTAATCACCTTTTTTGATAAGGTCTAAGTCACGAGCTAATTTACATCTTAAAGCACCTAATGTCTGATAAACTATCATTTTGTTATCAGCTCCAAAGAATAAGATATCATTATCTTTAAGTTCTAGTTTTTTAACTAACTCTTCTTTTTCTTTATCACTTAAGAATTTACTAATACCACCAGTAAACTCTTTATTTTCATATTTTACAAATGGAAGACCTTTTGCTTTATAAATTTTTACAAATTCAGTTAACTCATCAGTTTTCTTTCTAGAAAAATACGTTGCATTATCATCTACTTTTATACAAGCGATAGTACTTTTCTCATCAAGTGCATTTGAAAATACTTTAAATTCACTATCTTTAAATATATCTTTAACATCAGTTATTTTCATATCAAATCTTAAGTCTGGTTTATCAGAGCCATAATACTTCATAGCATCATCATATTCCATTCTCTTAAGTGGTAATTCAATTTCTATTCCTTTAATTTCTTTAAAGACATGAGCAATTAACTTTTCAGTCATACTCATTACATCTTCTTCATTAACGAAACTCATTTCCATATCGACTTGCGTAAACTCTGGTTGTCTATCACTTCTTAAGTCTTCATCACGAAAACACTTTGCTATTTGAAAGTATTTTTCCATACCACCTACCATTAATAATTGTTTAAATAATTGAGGTGATTGAGGAAGAGCATAAAACTTTCCTTTATTTACTCTACTAGGTACTAAATAGTCTCTTGCTCCTTCTGGAGTTGATTTACAAAGTACTGGAGTTTCTACTTCAATAAAGCCTTTACTATCTAAGAAGTTTCTAATAGCAAGCGTAATCTTATGACGAGTTATTAAATTGTCTTTTAAGTTACTTCTTCTAAGATCAAGATAACGATACTTTAGTCTAGTATCTTCTAAGGCAGTGGTATCATTTGCTATTTCAAAAGGTAAATCTCTTGAAGAATTTAGTAGTTCAATATTAGTTAATTCAACTTCAACATCTCCAGTAGCTATATTTTTGTTTTTAGATTCTCTTTCTTTAACAATACCTTCTACTTTTAAGACAGATTCATTCTTTAGATTACTAGCAAGAGTATAAGTATCTCCTTCACGAGCTACTAATTGAACTATACCACTTCTATCACGAAGATCAATAAAGCATACTCCTCCTAAGTCACGTTTCTTTTGTACCCAACCATATAGAGTTACTTCTTTATCTTTATCAGTTAATCTTAAACTATTATTTTCTATTGTTTTCATATTTAACACTTCCTATTCATCCTTACAGTGACATCCATCATGACCACATTCACCGTTGCATTCATGATCACAGTCACAATCATCACTATCAATAGTTAATTTTTCATCTAAATAGTAAATTAAAGCATCTAAACTAATTATTTCTTCTTCTTTAGTCTTATTATTTTTAACTTTTACTTCATTATTATTTAAATCTTCACTATTAAGTATTACTAAGAATTTACTATTTAATCTATCAGCTTGCTTAAATTGTCCTTTCAAACTTCTTCCAGTGTATTCAGTCTCAACGATAAAGCCAGCCATTCTTAATTCTTGTGCTAGATAAACAGCATACTTTTTCTCATCTTCATTAACATACATTAAGAATAAGTCAATACTATCTACAATTGGTAATTTAGCTTGTTCAAGCTCTAGAGCCATTACTAAACGACCAATACCTGAAGCAAAACCAATACATGGTGTTTCTGGTCCACCTAATTCTTTAACTAGACCATTATATCTTCCCCCTGCTCCTATAACATTATTAGCTCCAAAGCCTTTTACTTTTGCTTCTATTTCAAAGACTGTATGATTGTAATAATCAAGTCCTCTAACAATACTTGGATTAACTTCATAATCTATTTGCATAATATCAAGATAGTCTTTTACTTTTTCAAATCTTTCTTTTGATTCTTCATTTAAATAATCAATTGTCTTAGGAGCATTCTTTAATATTTCATTATCAGCATCTACTTTACAATCTAATATTCTAAGAGGATTTTTTAAAAATCTTTCCTTACAGTCATCACAAAACTCATCAATATGTGGTCTAAAGTATTCAACTAAAGCTTCACGATAAGTATTACGAGAAGCAGTATCTCCTAAACTATTAATATTAACTTTTATTTCTTTTAATCCTAATAGTTTGTAGATATTTACAGCTGCTGATATTATTTCTGCATCACTTAGTGGATCATCACTTCCAAGGATCTCCATACCAAACTGAGTTAATTCTCTATCTCTTCCAGATTGTGGTCTTTCATAACGATACATGGTTCCATTATAATAAACTTTAACTGGTTGATTGGCATCTCCATACATTTTGTTTTCAATATAACTTCTACAAACTCCAGCTGTACCTTCTGGTCTTAAAGAAAGATGTCTATCTCCTCTATCTACAAAGTCATAGGTTTCTTTGGTAACAATATCAGTAGTTTCTCCTATTCCTCTATGAAATAATTCACTAGATTCAAAGATAGGTGTTCTTATATAGTTATAGTTATACTTTTCCATAACTTGATCAATTACTGCTTCTACACATTTCCAAATCTTAGCTTCCCTTCCATAAATATCATTAGTTCCTTTTGGTCTTTGTATCATAATATTCCTCCTTAAAATAAAAAGATGACACTTATTAAGGACAGGTTTTCCTGTGGTGCCACCTTAGTTTATACTCTAAATAACCATATCGTGGTTTAACGCTTCTTTTTTTAAATGGATGTCTTCTATTTTCTTTTCTATAAGTATTTTCACCAGCCATACTTTCTCTAAATAGAATTAAAAATATACTCTTTCCAAAGAAGATAAGCTTATTATATAACATTTAATTATAATTAGCAATTTATTTTTTGAAATAATTTGTCATCTTTTTAACCATTACTTTAGATATTTTATCATCGTCAAGTCCAATACTATCTAATTTGCCTTTATCAAAATATGGGGCTCTTATCATTTGAAACTTATCATATAGTGTTTTATCATCTAACATAGAAAATGCAATCATCATACCATAACTATACTCAAGAGCTGACCTCATATCAATGAAATTATTGCATAAAGACATATCTAAAGATACCCCTGTCTCTTGTCTAACAGAATCAGTTATTTCTTTACTAGATAAAACTCCTTTATGTTTTCTTAATAGTTTAGAATCAATAAATCCTACTAGTGCTAATACTGATAAGCCTTCTAAATAAGTTACAACACTATCTGCCAAGAAAGCCTTAGTATCATCTTTATAAATATTGTTCTTTAATAAATACTCATAAAACTTATATTCTTGATAAGTAGAATTAACCTCAATATAAGGTGATGTTTGAAAATAAAGACTAGTCATACTATTAGAATGAGTACTGTTATAAGTAGAAAGATCTAAAACATGACCAAACTCATGAACTATTGTACTAAGTTCCCCTATTTTATTTTCTGTTTCTGCTAAAAACACTAATTTTTCATTTCCTAATGGATTATAAATTGTAGCTCCAATTGACATTATCATACTTAAAAAAGAATCAGGCATCTTATATATAGAACCATTTCTTTGACACTCAACAAATAAATCTTTAAGTTCCATACCTTCACTATCAAAATAAGCTTCTAATATTTCTTCCTGCTCTTTTGGACTTATATAGGAAAGTCCTTTACTATCTAATTCATCATTATGTAATATCAAGTATTCATTTATTATCTCATTAATATCATCAATAAAATCAAGTATTAATTTACTATGACTGTCTTTATTATTGATTAACTCTTCCATACTTTTCTTCTGAATAGAATTATCTTTATCTACTGATGAAAAATGAACAAATTTATTTCTATATAGTTTTGTATTTGGACTATATTCTTTATCTAATCCCATATATATCATTAGAAGAGTTTCATACATTTTAACATATGCTTCACTATCTAGTGGTTTTTTGCAATCAATAAAATGATTTTCTAATTCTTCTATCTTAGTATATATACTTCTATAATTATCATTTAATTTTATCATGGTCTACCTCTTAGCTAATTATTATAAGTTATTTCTAATTAAATGGAAAGTTTTTTTAAGTTTTTCATAGACTTAAATGAAAAGTAATATGTCAAGGGATAAGTAAATTTAGAAAAAAAGCTTAAAAGAATATATCTAGTATGTTATAATACAAAGGAAGAAACGGGAGAGTGATAAAAAAGTGTTATTATTAACAAAGGCAGTCTTTGCTGTCATGATTGGCTTTTTATTTAGCGTCTGTCTAGGTCTTATTTTAGTACCTATTCTAAAAAAGCTACATGTAGGCCAAACAATTAGTGTTTATGTTGGAGAAAGTCATAGAAAGAAAGCTGGTACTCCAACGATGGGTGGAATTATTTTCATCTTACCAACAGTTCTTATTATGCTAGCTTTATTATTTTTAGGAAAGGTCTCCTATACCGATAACTTAGCTATTGTTTTATTAGTATTTTGTGGCTTTGCTATTATTGGTTTCTTAGATGACTTTTTATCACTTAGAAAACATAATAATGAAGGATTAACAACTTATCAAAAGCTATTTGGACAAATTATTATTTCTACTATTTTTTTCTATATCTATATGAAAAATGGAGGACAGACATCATGGGTAGTAGGTACACTTCATATTGATATTGAAATGAAATGGCTCTATGGTCTATTTATTCTTTTAATCTTAATTGGTTCTAGTAATGCCGTTAATTTAACGGATGGATTAGATGGACTAGCTGGTAGCTTATCAGCTATTGCTTTTATAGCTTTTGCTTTAATTTCATTCATGGTTGGCTTTGAAGATATTGGAATATTTTGTTTAGTACTAGTTGGTTCGCTTATTGGTTTTTTAGTCTACAATACCCATCCTGCCAAAATATTTATGGGAGACACCGGAAGCTTAGCTTTAGGTGGAGTTATGGGAGCAGTTGCTATTTTAACGCATAGAGAATTAACTTTACTTGTCGTAGCTTTAGTATTTGTAATTGAAACATTATCAGTTATTTTACAAGTTATTTGGGTAAAATTATTTCATCATAAGTTATTTTTAATGACGCCACTTCATCACCATTTTGAAAAACTTGGTTGGAGTGAAACAGATATAGTTAAGTTATTCTGTACATTTGGTCTTATTCTTGCTATGTTAGGTATCTTATTTGGAGTTTGGTTATAGAAAGGAGATAATTTTCTTTTGAAAAAACGGTTTGATTTGCCTTTACTAATCACCGTAATACTCTTACTAATATTTGGACTCGTAATGATTTATTCTGCTAGTAATATTTGGGCAGAATATAAGTTTCATGATAGTTTCCACTATGTGAAACAACAAGCATTATTTACAGTAGCAGGACTTATACTAATGAATTTTATTTCTAAGATAGATTATAAAATCTATTACAAAAAGGCAAATATCATTTTAGGTATTTGCTTTTTATTATTAATTTTAGTTTTAGTACCTTTTATTGGAAGTGTTAGAAATGGTAGTAGAAGTTGGTTTGGAATTGGTCCTTTTGGTATACAACCTAGTGAAGCAGCTAAACTTGGTCTTATTATTTTTACTAGTAAATATTTAAATAATTCGGATAAGTATTTAAAGGATTTAAAGAAAGGTATATTACCAATTCTTGGTGTTACTTTTCTAGCCTTTGGTCTTATTATGTTACAACCAGACCTTGGTACTGGTCTTGTCCTAATGGTTAGTATTATTGCACTTTTATTTATTGCTGGTCTTGATATGAAATTTTTCTATGGAGCTTTTGTTTTAGGTGTTATTGGTACTTGTCTTTTAATTGCTATTGCCCCTTATCGAATGAATAGAATAACTTCTTTTATTAATCCCTGGAAAGATCCATTAGGAACTGGTTTTCAAATGATTCAATCAATGTATGCCATTGGCCCTGGTGGACTTCTTGGACAAGGATTTTTAAATTCTAGACAAAAGCACTTTTATCTACCTGAACCACAAACAGACTTTATCTTTTCTATTGTTTGCGAAGAGTTTGGGGTTGTTGGTTGTATATTTGTCTGTACTCTATTTTTTCTTCTATTCTATTTTTCCTTAAAGATTTCTTTAAATGCTAAAAATCTATTTGCTAAATATTTGTCATTTGGTATAGCTTTTCAAATGTTATTTCAAGCTTCAATGAATCTAGCAGTGGTTGTTGGACTGATTCCTGTAACTGGAGTCACTTTACCCTTTCTTTCTTATGGCGGTAGTAGTTTATTAATCAGTACAGCATCCATTGGAATATTGTTAAGTATTGCAAAAGATAAATGATTTATTACTCAATTTCTAACAAATCAAGCAACTTTTTGTTAAACTAAAAAGTCCTGATAGTTCAAGACTTTTAGATTACAATCATTTTTATCCATGGTGTACGTCACTAGCATTCCAATTTTTAAATTTAGGACCTAGTGATAATCTTTTTGCTCTATTAGTTTTTCTTTCTTCACTTACTTTAGTGTTTCTTATATTATTTAGAGCTATTTCAAAATATCCAATAGCTGTATCATCATCTATATCAGGATGCACTTCTTTTACTTTAGAATATATTGCATGTGCTAGATCTAAATCACAAGTAATGTTTGTCTCCTTACCTCTAAGATAATTTTTACGAAGATAATCATACATTATTTTTTGAGAAAATGGAAGATATTCTCTACTTTGACTAGAAACACTTCCGTCTAAGCCACATTTTATACACCCACAGCTTTTATGTGAACGTCCTTCATATCTATCATAATCTATCTCTGAGTATACTAATATATGATTACAAGAACTATATTCTTCCTTTTTTAATTCTTGATACAGAGCAATTTGTTTATTATATAAAGCTTCATTTTTACTTTGTAATTCAACGTATCTTTTTACCCTGTCATCTTCCTCAAGTTGGTTCAACTCTTCTATAGTTTTTTCTCTTTGATTTTCTAGTTCTTCATACTTTCTTTTTAAATCACTCATATAACCCTCCCTGTATAACTATTATATAGCACATTTATATGTTTTAAAAGAATAAAAAGTATTTTTTAATAAATGATTAATAATTTTTTATAAATTAGTAGATAAGTTTTTAATTTTATTTAATATTTGCTTATTATTCATCAAATTCTAGCTAACAAAAAAACTAGAAATATCATTCTAGTTAATTATCAATAATGGTGTCCCAGAGGGGATTCGAACCCATGACACTCGCCTTAGAAGGGCGATGCTCTATCCAGCTGAGCTACTGAGACATACAACACTATTAATATATAATAAACTTGATATTTTGGCAAGAGATTTTAACAATTTTCTAAAACTTTTTGCAATTTTTATATTATTTATCGTCTTTTAAGCCTTTTTTAACACTTCTTGTAATTTCTTCTACACTTTTAGAAACCGTTGGTGTCATCTTCTCTATTCCCTCTTTTGCTACTGGCATTACTTGTTGAGCAGAGAAAGCTAGTATTTCTCTTCTTTTAGCAAAAGTGTAAATTGATACTGAAATCATAAGACTTGCAGCAATAATAAAGCCACCAAACATATAGTATGGAATACTGTTATGTGAATCAAATTCTTTATTAAAAGAACTGCTTGCAGCTTCTAAACTATTTTTAATTGAACAGTATTCTTTAGTATAAGAATTATTAGCAGTTGTATCAAAAGCACAAGCTGACATACTATCACCTAAAGCTGTTTCAATAGCACTTATATTTTTCTTTGATTCATTTATACTTTTTTCTAGTTCTTCTATTTTATCTTGTCTTTGATAATAAGCATCATCAAAGCCCGTAAATTTTTCTCTTTCTAGACTTTTAATTTCATCTTCTACTGGTTTAATCTCTTCTTCTATTTTTTCCTTACTACTAATAAGGCTTTGTTTTTCTATCTCTAATTTTTTTGATAAAGATTCTTTATTAGCTTCTGAATAATTGGCATTAACCTTGCTCTGTTTAGAAAGTCCTATAGCTATTAAACTGCCACCTAACAACAATCCTATTATTAGTACTATTATTGCTCCTGCTATTATGTGTTTCTTATTCTTTTGGTATCTTTCCTCGCTTAGATATTCTTTTTTTTCCATATCACTTCTATCCTCTCTAGCAAAAGTATAGCACAGGAAATTTAAGGGTGCAATTAAATAAAAATAAAAATTCCCACTTTACAGTGAGAACAATTATTTATTTAACATATTTAGAAGATTAATTTTAAACATATCTCTTTCGGGATCTGTCTTAGATATCATAACACCTTTATAAGTAGAAAGTTCAGCACGATGTCCTTCATCTAAAATACCTTCTGGAGTAATATTTGTTAATAATACTACTTTCTTATCAAGATATACAGTATAATGAACAATTATTTCTCCATGTACTT
Source organism: uncultured Bacilli bacterium (assembly GCA_934177545.1). Taxonomy (GTDB): domain Bacteria; phylum Bacillota_I; class Bacilli_A; order RF39; family UBA660; genus Onthousia. Next base: position 33,557 of record CAKPPI010000001.1, on the reverse strand, counting down.
TAGCAAAAGATTCATCTGTTGGTAATTTAAGTTCATAACTTTCTGTCTTAGCAGTTTTATCTTCACTAATTTTCTTACCTAAAAACTTTCCAGAACGAATAGTTGGATAGTATTCAAATGTTAACTTTTTATATGCTAACATATTATACTTTCTAACAGAACGTTCTCTTTTCTTAAAGTTATTTTCATCTAAATATTCAAATATAAATGACTTCTCCATAGCCGTAACCCCCTTCGTTAACCCCTATCCTCTGAAGTTGCTAATATTATACTACAAAGTACTCAATTTGTCAAACATTATCGAACAAGGATGGGTAAATTTAACTATTACTATACACTTAGTATATGTATTTTTTTTATTTAAATCATATAATTTTAATAAATTTTTCGTCAATAATTGAGTATAAATAGCAAGTAACAGGAATACTTAACTTTTTCTCAATAACTTTTTTGTAGCCATTTAATTGTTTTAAATAAGCCCTATCCTGCGTATTTTGTAGCTTGTAATCAACAATTATGGCATTATCATTACCTACTAATAATAAGTCTATCTTACCATGTAACCTAGTATTATTTTCATAATCAAAAAATTCATACTCTTTATAGATTTTCATATTATTATGTGTTTTAAAGAACTCTTGATTTAAAAAGTCATTAAGTAGTTTTTCTTCTTTTAAAGTAATATTAGTTGGTAATATTTTATTTTCTATATCGCATCTTTCTAACAGTTCATGAATATGACTTCCATATTCCATAAGCTCTATTTCTTTAATAGTTTTTTCTTCTACTGTTTCTTTAGAAAAGTGAAGTGTCTCTTCTTCTTCTAAACTATAATTTGAATTAATAAATGAAAGTGGTTTCATCTCGCCTTTAGCTTCTTTAACTATTTCTTTACGATTTAAATAGTCCTTACTTATATTTTCTATTTCTTTAATATTTGTAATATTATTACTAAATTTTAATAATACACTCTTCATCATATCCATAAAAGAATGATAGTTTAATCTTTCTTCTTTAGCTACAATATCTTCTACTTCTTTTACTTCTTCTTGTTCTGGCATAACAATTATTATTTTTTCTCTTGCTCTTGTTAGTGCTACATAAAATAGTCTTATTTTTTCACTGATATCTTCCTGTCTATTTTTAGCTACTACTAGTTTCTTAGTAATTAAATCACAGTCTTTTTCTATATCAGGTATAACAATACCATAATTTCTATCAAAGAAAACTGTCTCTTTATTATCTGAATCATTAAATTTCTTAGAAAAACCAGCAAAGTAGCATAGGGGATATTCAAGTCCTTTAGAGGTATGAATAGTCATTACTTTAACACTATTACTATCACTCTTTGATAAAGATAGCTTAACCTCTAAATCGGTATCACATAAACTTTCTAAATAATCAGTTACTTCTAATAAAGTTTTATTCTTCTTTTCTAAATTACTAATCATCTTATAAAAATATTCAATTCTAGCTCTATAAGTAGCCACAGTTCCTATCTTTGTTAATTTATTAGTATAATCAGTTATTTCTAATATCTTATTAAAGTATGTTATTGGTGATAGTGTCTCATAGTCACTAACTAATTCTTTAAAGTCTTGATATAACTTGCTTTCTTGATACTTATTATCTATTAAATCATGATAAATTAAAGCATCTTTCATGCTATATAAGAAGCTTCTAGCAAGTGAAGTATAAACTAATTTAAAGGTAGTATCAAACTCATGTAAATAAATCTTTTTGCCTAACAAGAATAAATTCTTAACTATTTCTAAGTCATAAGCAGCTTTAGCATTTTCACTTTGCCAAAGAGTAATTGGTATTCCTAGATATTCAAAAATCTGTTTATATAGAGTAAAGTCTGTTGATCTATCTAGTAATATTGCGATATCTTGATAATCTACCTCTCTTAGTATCTCCTTATCTTTATCAAATACTAATCTTTTAGAAACAATTTGTTTTTTAATATCACTAGCTATTAGAAAAGCTTCTTTTTCTCTTGTTTCATATTCTTTATCTTCCGTACTATAAGTTAATATTTCCATATCACAATTATCTTCTACATAAGCTTTATTTTCATAAGTTAAATTACCAAATATCATAGCATGACCGTCAAGGTAATTAGCCCCTCCTATTTCTTGGTCCATTATATGACAGAATAAATCATTAATGGTATTAATAACTTCCCTTCTACTTCTAAAGTTTTTAGATAGGTCTATTACTGTTCCACCATTATGAACTTTATAGTTATCATACTTTTCTTGAAATAACATTGGGTTAGCATTTCTAAAACGATAAATTGACTGTTTTATATCCCCAACCATATAGACATTGTTTTTAGCTATATAGGAAATAAAAGTTTCTTGTATATCATTAGTATCTTGATACTCATCTATTAGTATTTCTTGATAACTATTCTTTAACTCTTCTCGTACTTCTTCAAACTCTTTAACTAATTTAATAGCTAATTTTTCAATATCTAGGAAAGTGTAAGCATTTTCTTTTGTTTTATATTCCCATATTCTAGCTCTTAATTTTTTAATTATTTCTAAAAGCATAGAAACATATGGATAAGTGTTTTTTAGTGAGGTAATATAATCTGCTTCTTTTGGATAAACCATCAAGTCTAGTAATTCAGCTTGTTTATTATTTATTTCTTTCTTTAGATTTTTAACATCTTCTTCACTACCTTTTGGTAGGTTTGGTATTTTAAAGTTTAAGCCTTCCCTTATTTCACTATAATCAGTACTAGCTAGATAATTACTAGTAATATCTATTACTTTATTATAGTACTTGTCATCTATCATTCCTAAAAAGTCATTAATTAGTTTCTTTAAGTAATTATCTTTTTCCATAACAAGTTTTAAATATTCTTTAAGATACCCATTAAGATTTTCTTCTTGATAGTAGTTATCTAGATAAGAATCTAAATAATCATCTAAATCAAGAACCAAATCAAGAGATGCTGACATTTTCTTTATTTTAGTCTTTATTTCCTTATCATCTTTAAAAGTAAAAGCATCTAAAAACTTATAAAAATTTATATCTTTCTTATCATAGTATTCCTTAAATATTTCATCTATTATCTCATCTTCTTTTAAAGAGAGAATAACGTCATCCATTACTTCTAGATTACTAGAAATATTTAAATTATCTGCATATTTTTTTACAATAGCCATTGAATAAGCATCAAAGGTAGTGATAAAACTACTATCTAACAGTTCTAATTGATGAGTCAAATTAGCTTTTCTAAGTTTCTTTCTAATTCGTTCTTTCATCTCACTAGCTGCTTTCTTAGTAAATGTTAATATTAGTAGTTGATTAACAGGAACACCTCCCATTACTTTTCTTAAAACACGTTCTGATAAAACAGCTGTTTTTCCACTACCTGCTCCAGCACTTACTAAGATATTTTCACCTTCTAAGTCAATTGCTCTTTGTTGTTCTTCTGTGAATTTAGGCATCCATCTCTACCTCCTTTTCCTTTTTCTCAATGATTATTTCATCTTTCTTCTCATGATAACAAACCGTTTTAAATGGACAATACATACAACTTACATTAACTTTATTTTCTATCTTTGGACTAATACTATAGTCACAATTTCTAATACCTTTAGCAAAAGATAAAATTAACTCTTCTATCTTATTTAATAATTCTTCTTTTTCTTCCTTAGTAATAGTTTTTAAGTATCTTGATAAAGTTCCAGCTTTAGTAACTGCTAAGTTTTTAACCCAATTACTATTTTCATATTCATCATCTAATAATTCTAAAGTAGTAATATCATCTGCTACTATTCCAAACACTTTCAAGCTTTTCTTTCGTTCTTCTAAATCATTATTTTTTACTAATAACATTTGATAAAACAATCCTGCTAGCTCCATATCTTTATCTTTATTACTCTTCTCTAATAAATAAGCATAGATTGGTAACTGTAGATGTAGTCCATAATCTAAATAATCAAGATTAAAAGAAATCTTTCCTGTCTTATAATCAAAAATAGCATAATAAGTCTTACCATTTTTTTCTCTCAACAGTATTTTATCAATGAATCCCTTTATCTTAATATCATCACCTAAAGATAATTCTAGTCTTTTTTCAAGTAATGGTGTAGTTAGGAAGGAGTGAGCTTCCATTTTCTTATTCCAAGTGATAATTAACTTTAACTCTTCCCTTAATCTATTTAAAAAGTACTCATCTTTACTATCCCAGTCTAACTTACTTTTTTGATAATTAAAACTACTTTCAAAATCAAAGTTATCTTTATAGGATGATGCTAAAACAGCATGATACAAAGTTCCTAGTTTCTGACTAAAACTTTCTTCAAACTGGTCAAGTTTTAAAACATACTTTAAGTAATATTTAAATGGACATAAAGCATAATCATCTATACTAGAATATGATAAGATTAATTCTTCTTTAGGAATAGCAAAGGAAGAAAAATCATGGTTATAACTTTCATAGTCAAAGAAATGATAATAAGGAAATAACAAATCTAAATCTTTTCCTTTTTCTCCATACATATAATAGTTATCTAATAACTCCCCTAGATATTTTTTATTATATTTATCACTATATTCTACTTTATATAAATTATCAGTCTTAACTAAAACATTATATTCAGAAAGAAGGGAAGAAGGTAACCATTCATCTTGTAATGTTGATAAAGCATAACTATAAGTAACATTTTTAATAGTCCCTAAGGAATGTAGAAATGCCAGTTTACTATTCTTATTCTTTTCCATACTATTTATTAATTTAAGACTATTCTTTTGTTTATCTGATAAGTAATCATCATCTTTGTATATCTTTGGATATTTATTCTGCACTAAGGAAATAACAAATAAATAATCATCATCACTAAGTAAATAAGGTACTTCAAAAACATCTTCTAGAAATGTTACAGCATCTATCTCTTTCTTATTAGGCATCTTTATCTTACTTAATTTATCTTCTAATAATAAGTCATAATACTTACTATCTTTAAATACTAACATTTCTTCTAGGACTCTTATTATCTTTTTTAATAAATCATTATCTTTAATAAGACTTAAGTCCTTGGTTTCTAGATACTTTCTACCTATAATAGTTGCTAAAAAGCTTACCCCATCATCATTATAAGGAATATCAAAGTCTTTAAATATATCATTTATTAAGAAATTACTATCATCATCTTTTCCAGCTATAAATATTTTTGAGTAAGAAATACCTTTCTCATTCAAACTTCTTATTCTTCTAGCAAGAGCTACTATTTCTTCTTTCTTACTCTTATACTCATATATTTCTTTAATAGGACACTTATCTATTCCTATCATTATAGTAGCATTAATCTTAGTTAGTACTTCTTCAAGATATTTATCGATAAAAGGATAACCCATTACTATTACTTCTTTATCTTTTAGATAAGTTAAATCATTAATATCTATTAGTAAGTCATTACTAATTAATAACTTCTTTCTCTCTTTTAAAAAGTTTAACTTTAAAGAGTCATATTCTTTATTAATATCAATACTAGGTAATACTTTAAGATATGAATTAATTATATCTAGACTATCTCCCTCTTCTAAAAGAAACTCTACTGCTTTCTTATCAATCTTACAAATATACTTTTCTATAAAGTTTTCCATTGTATCAAAGTGAATATCATAAATTTTATCTTCTAAAGACAACTTCTTAAGCATCACTTCTTTTAAATTATTAGGTACTATATAATACAAATTATCACTAAACTTCATTGGTCATTTCCTTTCTTTTGACTGATATGTTTTAATTATATTCTATAGAACATATATTCGTCAATACATTTTTTAATATTTTTTAAAGGTAAAGAAAAAATCCGTAGAACACGAATTTTATAATAATTTTTTAAAGTTATCAATCAAGTGAGCTACAGTAGCACACCCCATAAAAGCCACTACTCCATCTTTATCTTTTAATACTTTAGAAATAGACTCTTCATCAACTAATTCACTATTTGGAATTAATTTAATTATATCTTCTGATGATATTGGTGGATAATCTTCTTTTCTTTCTCTATCACACTTAATTGGGGTTAAATAAACTTTATCAGCTTCACTTAAGGCACTAGCAAACTCATTCTTAAAGGCTGATGTTCTTGAATAAGTATTAGGTCTAAAGATAACAGTTAACCTCTTATCAGGATATTTTTGTCTAATCGCTTGTAATGTTACTTTAACCTCAGTTGGATGATGAGCATAATCATCTACTATAATAGTACCGTTTACCTCTTCAATAGCAAAACGTCTAGCAGCATTCTTAAAGTTTTCTAATAATTTTTTTATCTCTTCTACAGTTAAATTGTTTTGTAAAGCAACTATAATACTAGCAGCAGTATTCATCACCATATGATGTCCATATAAAGGTACAAAGAAATTAGAAAGCAACTTATCTTTTTCAAATAAATCAAAATGAGAACCATCACTTTCAAGTTTAATATTCTTAATAATATAATCATTATCACTACTCTCGCCATAGAAGATAACTTTATTATTAAACTTTATTTGTCTTATATTCTTATCATCACCATTAGCTACTACTAGTTCTGCTTTATTAACAAACTTTTCAAATGTTTCAATAGTATCTGCTAAATCCTTATATATTTCTGTATGTTCTAACTCCACACAAGTAATAACTGCTGTTTTAGGATGATAAGCTAAGAAATGTCTATTAAACTCATCTGACTCAATAACTAACAATTTATTCTTTAAATCAATATGACCTTGTCCATCACCAATAAAATAATTACAGCCAATAGTAGATTCAAATAAATGTTTAAGTAGTGATGTAGTAGTTGTCTTACCATGAGTTCCACAAACAGAAATGGTATCAAACTTAGCTGTTATTTCTCCTACTACTTCATTATAAGGTTTAAAAGTAAGACCTAATTCTTTAATTCTTTTAATCTCTCTATGATCATCACTAAAAGCTTTAGAAGCTGTTACAATTGTATCTTTATCTAGTGGATGAGTAGAATCATAAAATATTTCTATACCTCGCTCTTTTAATCCTTTTTCAGTAAACTTATAATCTTTAGCATCATCATAGCCTGATACAGTATTTCCCATATCATAAAGCATTGAAGCAAGAGTTGCCATTCCTGTCCCTTTTATTCCGATGCAATAATATTTCATAACTAATCACTTCTTTCTATACATTATTATATACTATTAATAATTTTTTTTAAACAAACTTTACACTTTTTTCTCTTTATAGTATGATACTTTTGGTGAATTTAGATGAATGAGTTATATAATGCTTGCAATTTATGCCCTAGAAAATGTCATATCAATAGAAATGTAACTACCGGTGTTTGTAACAATACTAGTAGTATTAAAGTAGCAAGAAGTGCCCTCCACTATTTTGAAGAACCATCTATTTCCGGTAGTAATGGTAGTGGTACTATCTTCTTTAGTGGTTGTAATTTAAAGTGTTGTTACTGTCAAAACAAAGAAATATCTACTAATAACTTTGGCATTAATATTTCTATTGAAAGATTAAGTGAACTAATGCTAGATTTACAGTCAAAAAATGCTAACAATATCAATCTAGTAACTCCTACTCACTTTGTACCAAGTATTATTGAAGCTATTAAACTAGCAAGAGAAAATGGTCTTACTATTCCTATTGTCTATAATACTAGTGGTTATGAAAATGTTGATACTATTAAATTATTAGATGGCTATGTAGATATTTATCTAACTGATTTTAAATATTTTAACGATAAGTTAGGAGAAGATTTATCGAAAGTTAAAAATTATTTTGAAGTAGCAACAACTGCTCTTGACGAGATGTATAAACAAGTATCAAAAAACAAATTTTCTAGTAATGGTTTAATGACAAATGGTATCATCGTAAGATGTTTAGTCCTACCTACTAAAGGGGATGATACTAAAAAGATAATTAATTATCTATACAAAAAATACCAAGATAATATCTATCTTAGTATCATGAACCAATATACCCCAGTTACTACTAATACTAGTTTTCCTTTTCTAAATAGTAAAGTAAGCGAGGAAGAATATGATGATATTATTAATTATGCCCTAGACTTAGGAGTAAAAAATGCCTATATCCAAGAAGGTGATACTAGTGATGAATCTTTTATTCCCCCTTTTGATCTTGAAGGGCTTTAATAGATTCTCTTTCAACTTTTGAATAAATACAACCACAATAATCTTGTCTATATAAATGGTATATATTAGATAGTTCTATACTTCTTTTATAACCATTTTTCTTTTTAAAATCAGCATACAAATAATCAACTTTATATTTAGCACTTAACTCTTTTCCTATTTCATTTAACCACTTACTATTCTTATAAGGACTAATTGATAAAGTAGTAGTAAAATAATCAAAGTTATTTTCTTTTGCCATTAAAGCTGTCTTTTCAAGTCTTAATTTATAACACTTATAGCAACGAATATCTCCTTCTTTTTTATCTTCTAATCCTAAAGCCATAGAAATAAATTTTTCTTTATCATAATCACAATCCATTACTTCTATGTCATAGCCTACTTCTTTAATTAATCTTTTTAATTCCTCTTTTCTTTTAAGATATTCGGAGTAATCTGTTATATTAGGATTATAAAATAAAATAGTAATTTTAAAGTATTTACTTATTCTTTCTAAGACAGCAGATGAGCATGGAGCACAACAAGAATGCAATAATAATGTCTTCTTATTATTTAAATCAAGACTATTAAGAATCTTTTCACACTCTAAATTATAATTAACTTTTATTTCTCCAACCATTCTCTAAATTTCCCTTCTTTAGTATAAACTTTTTGATAATTATCTTTGATATCAACCATATATGGCATATTTTCCTCATATGACTCTATAACTATATCAATATTATCATCAATAAGTTTAATTGTTTTTTTATAATTAGCTAATATTTCTAATTGTCTATCAACTGGAATCTTATTAATTTTATCATAATTCTTTTTTTCTTCATATAACATAGAAAAATTATAAAGTAAGTAATGATTAATAACTGAATTATCTTGTAAAAAGTGAAAAGCTAGTCCATTATCTCCATAATAGAAATCAAGAGGAAAACCACCATAGTCTCCTTCAACAAAGAATTCATCATTATCAATAGAGACATAATTAATAACATGACTGCTATATAACATTTTTTGATGAAATTCACTAAGAAAATGTCTTATTCTAGAAAGCTCTACTTCCCTTTTTCTAGTATCAACTATAGCAATGTCATTTTTAATATCTAAGTGGTGCAAAGCTTGACTTAATAAAGCAGCCGTATGTCTACAACAACCACCATTTCCCATAATAGGTACTAAAGAAAGAGAGATAATTCTATCATGATTACTACCCATTCCTATTTCTTCTATATTATTATTATAATGGTATCTACCACTAGATGAGAAATATCCGACATCAACAAGAAAATAAGCAAGAGACAACTTTTCAATATCTTTAGTAAAATTAAATATATCAGATAAATTAATCATACTATCAAAGATACAATTTAAGTCTTTTACCATATTTTTATATTCGGTTTGTTCTAAGTAACTGTCAACATACTTTTTATATTGTTTAAATCTGATAATTTCCATTATAGACATAATTATAGCCTCTTCTCTTTAACTAGTATTTTTTTATAACTATTATCTATCTCTTCCATATATGGTCTATTATTAGTATAAAATTCTTCTAACAAATCTATATTAGCTCTAGCCACTAGTAATGTATTGTTATGATTCCTTATAATATCTTCTTGTTCTAAAATACTAAGTGGCGTAATACTATTAAAATTTCTTTTACCTTCAAAGAAAGGTGAATAATTATATATAAGATAGCTACTGTTTAAACTTTCCTTTTGAAAAAAACCAGTCAATTTGTTTTCCTTAATACTATATAAATATATTGGTTTATTAACGTCTACATCAAAAGCCATATATCTATCATCAATCTTTACTATATTAACAGCATGGTTGCAGTCTAAAGGTTGTAAGACCATATCACTTACTGCAATTAGTTCTTTAGAATTTATTTCTTTATCAGTAATAAGAGCAGTAGACACTTCATTTTCTATATTAAATCTATCAAGTATTAGTTTAGCAAGTGAAGTAGTATGTCTACAGCAACCTTCACCAGTAAAAGGAACTACTCCAAGTTCAAATATAATATCATCATACAAATCTCTATATAGTATATCTTCATTAACTACAAATTTCCTATCTTTTGTCAAATAGCCATCACTAATAAGAAGTTCCATTAAAGTAAACTTATCTATTTCTTCCTTAAAGCCAAATTGTTCTGCTAATAACACTATATTATCTAAGATAATATCTAAGTTTTTTTTCATATTTTTATATTCCATCGTTACACCCCCAAAAAACAGTATTATTTTACAACTTTTTCTAATATTTAGCAAGGAATAAATAATTGTCTTTAAGCATAAAAAATAGTGGTGATTACATGTCTAATATAGTCTTTGCTTTTACTTTATCAACTCTAGCAGGTCTTTCTACTCTTCTAGGTTTTTTACCCCTTCTTTTTAATTTAAAAGATGAAAGTAGTATAATTCTTAAGTCTTTAGCCTTTGCTAGTGGAGTTATGTTAACCGTATCTATTATTGATTTAATACCAGAAAGTTATAATTTACTAGTCACTATTTTTAAAGGTTTTCCTGCTCTTTTATTATTATTAATTTTTTTAGTTATTGGAATAATATTTTCTATCTTAATAGATAAATTCTTACCAAATAATAACAACAAGCTATTTCATCTAGGAATAGTATCTATGCTTGCTATTATTCTTCATAATATTCCTGAAGGTATTGCTACTTTCCTATCAGCATCTACTAATCAAAAGTTAGGTCTTTCTCTTGCTCTTGCCATTAGTTTTCATAATATTCCCGAAGGAATTAGTATTGCCATACCTATTTATTTTAGTACTAAGAACAAGAAAAAAGCTTTTCTATATACTTTTATATCAGGTTTTTCAGAACCAATCGGATCATTAATCGCTTATTTATTTCTAGCTAAATATATGAATAATTTTCTAATGAGTATCTTACTGTCTTTTATAGCTGGTCTAATGATTCATATAGCCCTATTTGAATTATTAAAAGAATCTATCTCTTACCAAAAGAAAAAGAAGACATGTCTATTCTTCTTTATAGGTGCCCTCTTTATGTTAATATCTATTATTTTAACTAGATAGTAGTTACATGATCAGTTCCACAGTTAAAAAACATTCTATCAGTTAAGGTACTTGATCCTACTACCCATTTATTAGAAACAGTTATTTGGGTTAAGTTACTACATATATCAAACATACCACTCATATCTGTTACTTGTGATGTATCAAGGCTTCTTAAATCTAAACTTGTTAAACTGCAACAATTATTAAACATACCTCTCATATCTGTTACTTCTAATGTAACAAAACTACTTACATCTAGATTTGTTAAACTTTCACAATAACCAAACATCTCACTCATATTTGTCACTTTTGAGGTATCAAAGTTTCTTAAATCTAAACTTGTTAAACTGCTACAATTACGAAACATCCAACTCATATCTGTTACGTTAGATGTATCAAACTTACTTACATCTAAACTTGTTAAACTGATACAGTAATCAAACATATAACTCATATTTGTCACTTTTGAGGTATCAAAGTTTCTTAAATCTAAACTTGTTAAACTGCTACACTCATAAAACATATTACTCATATCTGTTACTTCTAATGTAGCAAAACTACTTACATCTAGATTTGTTAAACTTTCACAACCAATAAACATATTACTCATATCTGTTACTTGCGATGTATCAAACTTACTTACATCTAAACTTGTTAAACTGATACAGTGTCTAAACATTCCAACCATATTTGTTACTTCCGATGTATCTAAGGATGACAAATCTATTGATGTTACTCTTTTAAACTTATAAAAATAACCTACCATATTTTCATTTGCAATAATTCCACCCTTTCCACCTATTGTTAACTTATAAGCATAATTAGTATTGGTTCCCTCAAGAGGTGTAGCGTATATTGTTTCTAACATGTCTTTTGTTTCTCCTTTATTAGAATATATCTCTGCATTAGCTGGTTCTGGTTTCAATACCTCATCAGTTTTCTCTACATAAGCCATTACTGAACCATCACCTGCTTCTGAGATATCCCAACTTTCAACTGCTGTTGCTGGTACTATATTATCTTTTTTTGTGATAATACTAGTTATTTTTGACCTATAAGCATCAGTATGAAAGTCTGTTTCTGGATAGTTATCATTATCATAATCAGCTTGTGTCATATAAGCTTTTATCTTACTACCTGTTGGGGCTTCTTTTACTTTTCCATAAGCATTTATCTTAACACTAAATGATAAACCTCCTCCATCTCCTTGGGGATTATAGTCTTCATCTACATACATTCTAAGACGATAGTTTGTTGTCTCACTTGTACTCATTGTTCCTGTTGCTAGACTCATTACTCCTGATGGTCTTCCTGTCTTTGTATTTGCTGACGTACTAACATTATATACTTTTGGTGCCATTACCTGTGTTTCTGCTCCAGTACTATCTAATTTTGTTAAATAAAGTTTTATATTTTTACCAGCCATCTTTTTAGCTGATGATGGTGTTATATCTTCTGCTGCTATTTCCCAGTTAATATTAGCATTTCCTTGAATACTACTTTTAATAGTAAAATCAAAGTATTCTCCTTTAGTTAATCTTACCTTTCCTGTTGTATCAGTTGTTGGTAAGGCTCCTGTCATACTGATAGTATTAGTACTTTCAGTATACTCCATCGTTATAGCTCCTGTTGTTATAGTATTTTCCCTCTGACCTAGTCCTACAAACTTAAAAGCTGCATAACTGATTCCTACTATCATTAGAACTAATACTAAGGTTAGTCCAATTGATACAATTAATTGCTTTTTGTTGTTCATTTTTTCTTTCACTCCTTCTATTTTATTTACACTAAAAAACAAGATAAGGCCAATCCTATCCTGTTATTAATGCATGATAAAAAAGAGTATTATTACTGTCTAAATTGCCCCCCCCCATGTTAACTAGTTGTAAACTTGACATATTGATTGACATATACACAGTTAATCACCTCTTCCTTATCTTTAATTAAATGATAACAAATATTTGCTAGTTATTCAACCATTTTCGTTTGTAAAATAGAAAAATCTATAGTACAATAAGATTGTGAGGATTCTATGAAGAGGATGATTATCGCTTTGATTAAAATATATCAAAAAACACCTGGATATTATCATGCTAGCTGCCACTTTTATCCAACTTGTTCTAATTATATGATAGATGCTCTTAATGAGTATGGAACAGTTAAAGGACTATATCTTGGAATAAAAAGAATCTTTAGATGTCACCCTGGAGCTAGCTTTGGATATGATCCAGTAATAAAGAAGAAAGAAGGAGTAATTAATGAAAAAAAATAGACGTTTATTTTTACAAATAATAATATGCTTAGGATTAGTCCTAACCACTTGTGCATGTAGAAGGGATAATATGGAAGATATATCGATTATCACTACAAACTATCCTAATGAATATATAATATCAAGCTTATATGGAAAGCATGCTACTATCTCATCGGTCTATCCAGATGGAGTTAATACTAAAACTTATAAAATAACTAATAAAAGAAAAGAAGATTTAGCTAGTCAAGATTTACTTATCTATACTGGTCTAATTGAGAGAGAAAGAAACTTAGCTGTTAAACTACTTGATTATAATAGTAACTTAAAAATAATTGATAGTTCTTATGTTTTAGAAGATAATAATGATACGGAAGAGTTATGGAATGATCCCTCATTTATGTTAATGATGTGTCAAAATGTTAGAATTAGTTTAAAAGAATATGTAGAAAATAATTATTTGAGAAAAGAAATTGATAAAAATTACGAAACATTAAAGATAACAGTTTCTGAGTTAGATGCTAACATTAGACTAGCAGTTGAAAATGCTCCTTATAAGACAATTGTTACTTCTAATTCAGCTTATAAGTTCCTAGAAAAATATGGTGTTAAAGTATATTTAGTAAATGATGATACATCTAGTAAGGACTTAAGTGAAATTGATACTTTAATCAAACAAGGTAAGATTACTAAGATATTTAACTATGAAGAAGATAAGACAACTGCTAATGTGCAAAATATTATTAATAAATATCCTAATACTGTTTCCTTTGCATCATTTAAACACATGAATTTATTAACAGAGGAAGCAAGAAAAAATAAAAGTGATTATGTCACTTTAATGAATCAAAACTTGGATACTTTAAAAGAAGAGTTATATCACGGTACTAATGATTAAGAAAAAAACTACTAAGAGTCAAATCCTAGTAGTTTTCTTTTTATCTTTTATTTGATATTTCATCATTTAATAGTTTGATAAACTCATCCAAACTAACAGTAGTAGTTTCTTTTTCACCATGTAATCTATAACTTACTGTTCTATCTAATTTTTCATTATCTCCTAATATTAAAGTATAATTAATCTTTCTAGTTTGAGCTTCTCTTAGGCGATATCCTAATTTTTCATTACGGTCATCTAATTCTACTCTTATACCATTCTTAAGAAGTTCTTGATAAACATTCTTAGCATATTCTAAATGATGTTCACTAGATACTGGAATAACTTCTACCCCAACTGGTGCTAACCATAGTGGTAAATTACCTTTAGTCTCCTCTAATAAGAAGGCTATAAATCTATCAAGAGAACCTAATATAGCTCTATGGATAACAACTGGAGTTACTTTTTCTCCTTGTTCATTTATATAAGTTAAATTAAATCTTCTTGGTAGTAAGAAATCTAACTGAATAGTTGGAATAGCTACTTCATTACCAACAGCTGGTTTAATTAAAATATCAAGTTTTGGTCCATAGAATGCTGCTTCTCCTTCTGCTTCTATAAAGTCTACTTTTAAATCTGTTAATACTTTTCTTAAAGCATCTTCTGCTCTATTCCACATCTCATCATCATCAAAGTATTTTTCTTTATCATTTTTATCTCTTAAAGATAATCTAAACTTATGTTTAGTTATATCTATATTGAAATCTTTATATACTTCAATAATTAAATCTAATACACCTTTAAACTCTTCTTCTATTTGTTCTGGAGTACAGAATATATGTGAATCATTTTGAGTAAATGATCTTGCTCTTTCAATACCTTTTACTGCTCCTGCTGCTTCATATCTAAAGTCATTAGCTATTTCTGCTATTCTTATTGGTAAATCACGATATGAATGAAGTCTATTACCATAGATAACCATATGATGAGGACAGTTCATTGGACGAAGAACGTATGCTTCTTCATCTAACTCCATTTGTGGGAACATATCATCTTTATAATGATCCCAGTGTCCAGATGTCTTATATAGCTCTATACTACCAAGGTCTGGAGTATGGACATGTTTATAACCATGCTCTACTTCTTTTTCAGTTATATAGTTTTGAATTGTTCTCCATAAAGTATAACCATTAGGTAACCATAGAGGTAGTCCTCTACCTACTAAGTCTGATAACATAAATATTCCTAAGTCTTTACCTAGTTTTCTATGATCTCGCTCTTTAGCTTCTTCTAGTTCCTTTAAGTGAGATTCTAAATCTTCTTCATTTTGGTAACATACGCCATAGATTCTTTGTAACATTTTATTTTTAGAATCACCCTTATAGTAGGCTCCACTACACTTTAATAATTTAAAATGTCTTAATTCTTTAGTAGATTCAACATGTGGTCCACGACAAAGATCAGTAAACTCCCCTTGGGTATAACAAGTAATAACTTCATCAGCAGGAAACTCATTAATAAGGTCTATCTTATAAGGATCATCTTTAAACATTTCTAAAGCTTCCTCTTTAGATAGTTCATGACGTACTATTCTTTTATTACCTTTAGCAATCTTTTTCATTTCTTTTTCTATTCTAGGTAGATCTTCATCAGTTAGAGTCTTATCTCCTAAATCTATATCATAATAAAATCCTTCTTCAATAACTGGTCCTACCCAAAACTTAGCCTTTGGATATAAACTTTTTACTGCTTCTGCTAATAAGTGTGCACAACTATGATTAAGCGGCATTAATATTTTATCTTCTTTTATATTTTTCATTTTTTATCTCTCCTATCTTTTAATCAATATTTTTTCTTTTTCTACTAAATCAAATGTTATTTGATTTCTTACTGCTTTTTTATCTTTAATTTCTACTGCTACCTTATCCCCGAGATGATAAAGCTTATCTATCTTCTTATCATATAGTGTTCCATTTATTGTATTAATCTGATATCTACTACTCCTATTAATAATACCTGGTATTAAGTTATCTGTTTTTAAATAAGCCATATCTTCTCGCAGGAAGTTTAAACTAGCAGGAAGTACTACTCCACTAAATTCTTTACTATATTTCTTTAACAAATAGAAATTAACCTCATTTTCAACTTGTTCTGCTTCTTCCTGCATAGTTGATAAGTGTTCTGTTATTGCTGATAAACTACTTTTAATCTCAGTTAAACTTTGATCATTACCATTATATCTTAAAACTTCATTCAAGAAAAGATGATTTAATAAATCACTACCTCTTCTAATCGGCGATGTAAATGTGGCATATCTTGGTATAACTAATCCGTAGTGCCCAATATTTTGATCACTATAATATGCTCTTTGAAAATTTTTAATAAATATTTCTGAAAGCATTTTGACTTCTTCTTCGTTTTTTCCTTTAGTAACCGTCAGGAAAAATTGTTGCATCTTAACAGGATCATCTATATTAGGTATATGTTTTATTCTCTTATCTACTCTATTAAGATCTCGTTCTAAGCTTTTTTTCTTAGAAAAATCTGGTCCCTCATGATTTCTATAAACAAACGGTATACCTAAATAATAGGCATAGTCTGCTACTGTTTGGTTAGCTAACAACATAAAATTTTCAATAATCATTCCAGCTGGCCCTTTAGTCCGTTCATTGATAGATAATGGATTACCAAGATCATCTATATCAAAATTTATATCTATCCCTTCTAATCCTAGCATTCCTTTTTCTAATCTCTTATTTAACAAAAGATTAGCTAAATGATACATGTTTATTAATGTTCTATAATGAGATAAATATTCTAATGGTTTATCCTTTCCTAATAACAAATTATCTACCTTTTCATAACTCATCTTCAAATCACTTTTAATAATACTTGGAAATATTTCAAAATCCTTAGTATTTCCCATTTTGTCCAAAACTATTTTTAAAGTTAGTGCATATTTATCTTCATTAGGATTTAGTGAACAACTATTATTTGACAAAATAGTTGGTATCATTGGAGACACTGTATCAGCAGGATAAACCGATGTAGCCCTATCAAGTGCCTCATCAAACACTCTCATTTCTGGTCTAACATAAAACGATACATCAGCAATAGATACATATAATACAAAATTATCTTCCTCTCGCACTAAAGAAATAGCATCATCCAAATCTTTTGCATAAATCGAATCTATAGTAAAAGTCTCTAAGTCACATAAATCTCTCCTCTTAAAATCATCTTTCTTATTTGATACTCTTTCGGCTTCTAAAATAGCTTTATTGGAAAAAGAAGTAGCAAATCCATGTTCTAACAATGAAGAAAATATTACTTTTTCCATCTTAGTCTTAGCACTTATTTCTTTTTCTATACTTATTGTATATTTATCATCAATTTCTATTAAACTTGCAAAAACTCTTTTGCCAACTTGATCATCTTCTCTTGGTTTTTTTTCTATTTCAAAATACTCAGTACCAACTGGTGCCCATTTTTTAACTCCGTTATTTTCTATACATTCAAAAACATGTTTGCTATGTTTCCTTTCAATTATGTCTTTAACTTCAACTTCTTTGGTAACATTGTTTACTAAGATAGTAACAACATCAAGAGGATATGCACTAGCTGTTTTTCCAGTTGTAACAAAGTATTTATGATTATCTTTTTTTAAAAACAATCTATTACTATCATAATCTCTTTCAAGCACTCCTTTCATTAAAGATAAAGGACTCTCTCCTTCTGTTTCTTTTACAATTCTTACAATATTTCCTTCATGATATTTATTATGTTTAGTATTTTCCTTCTCTTTCTCCTCTACATATACGGTATCTCCTACTTTTACCTTATCCATAAATTTGTCAGAAAGATGTATACGTATACCGTTTTTCAAATCAACATAAAGTCTTCCCTTATTAGACTGTTTTACTACTCCGCATTTTAAATAAAACTCATCTGCTACTGGCAAATATTTATTGTCTTCGGTAAGTATTAATGTTCCTTCTTTTTCAAGTTCATACAAATTTTTAGAAAGAACAGATTTCTCTTCTTTAGTTAGTTTTAATATTTTAGCCAACTCATTGATTCCAACAGATTGTTTATTCTTTTTAAAATATGTTTTAAGTCTTTCTTTTATCATAATTATATACCTCACAAAGCAAAAAACTCCTATGATTAATCATAGGAGTGTATAAACACGGTACCATCCACTGTTTTACTTTATTTAGAATAACGGTCACCCGGAATTACTTTTCATAATTCTACTCACAAAGGTAGTAATAAAATACTTCTTCTTCGTTTTCACCAGCCACGAAGTCTCTAAATAAGTTTGATATTTTATCATATCCCCTGCTCAAACATATTAAAATGTAGTAGGCACAAAGAGGGAAAAAATGATCGGAGTACTATTTTTCCCTCTTTACACCTACTACGTAAGTGTTGGGAAGTTTACAACTAGATATAAAATTTATGGATACCACATCGTTTTAAGATAAGCACAAGTTTATACTCAATCGTTGTACCAACTTCCCAATAAAATAATAACACATTTTGTCGAACTATGTCAAATTCTTTTTAATTTTTTTAGTGAGCATATTGAATTGTTTTTTCTACTACTGCTTTTATGTCTCTTTCATTGAATGGTTTTCTAATAATATCAACGATTGGATATTCAAAAGCTTTAGCTACCAAAGTATTGTCCCCTACTCCGGTAATTATTGATACAGGAATAGAATCAAATAAATTGTTGTCTTTAAAGTATTCTAATACCTGGAATCCATCAACGTTTGGCATATTAAGGTCAAGCAACATTCCTACTATTTTTTGACCATTTGCATTATTTATCATTTTTAAGGCTTCTTCTCCATCTCCTGCCATTAAAACTTCAAACTGTTGATCAAATATTTTTAAAACAAAGTTTTTAATAACTGCTGAATCATCTACTACTATTAAAGCTCTATCTTTTTTAGGGGTTACAATAGTAGTTTGTACTCCAGCACTTTCTAGTCCTAAATATTGTTTTACTAAGTGTACAATTCTATCTAGTTCTAGGATTAACTCTGCAAAGTGTTCTGTTACAAAGTAAAGATTATTTTCTTTACTAGCCATTTCATGTTGATAAGCATAATTTGCTAAAGCATCAAATCCAAAGTATTTAGCATCACTCTTTAGACCATGAACATAGATAGAATAGTTAGCCATATCACCACTTTCTTTATAAGCCTTAATTTTATTTTCTTTTTCATTAATATCTGCTAAAAAGTCACTTAGGGTACTATCATAAGTTGTCATATCTCCAAATAATTCTAAGCTTTTAGCTACATTTACTCCATTACTAGTTAGTAGTGTTACATCTCTCATTTCTTATCCTCCTTTAAATATTTATCTAAAATAACTTCTAACTCTTCTTTTTTTATTGGTTTAGCTAAATAATCATCAAAACCAACACTTAAGTATTTTTCTCTCATTCCAGAAATAGCATTAGCAGTTAGTGCCACTATCTTAGTATGAAAGTCTTTATTCTTCTTTAATTCTTTTAAAGTTTCACACCCACTCATCTTAGGCATCATATCATCCATTAGGATTAGATTATAAGGTACTCCCATATTAATTCTATCTATAGCATCAAATCCACTTGCTACTTCATCTACAAATAAATTATACTCTCTTAATAGTCTTTCTGCTACTTTTAGATTAAGTTTATTATCGTCTACTACTAAAACTCTTTTTCCTTTATAGTTACCTTTTACTACTGTTTTTTCTTTAATTTCTTCTTTTTCTTTAGTAGCAACTATCTTTTGATCAAGTGATACAGTAAACTTACTTCCTTTACCATAGATACTTTGAACTACCATCTTCCCATGCATTAATTCAACTAGTTTTTTAGTAATAGCAAGTCCAAGACCAGTACCTTCAATAGTAATATTTTTCTCTTCATCAAGGCGTTCAAATTTAGTAAATAATTTATCTATTTTATCTTTTTTAATTCCTATACCACTATCTTCAACAGAAATAATTAATCTACATAAATCTTTATTTATATTAACACATTCTACCGTAAAACTAATATATCCTTCATTAGTATACTTAACAGCATTAGTTAATAAGTTTAAAACTATTTGTTTTACTCTTGCATAATCTCCATACAAAGTAGTTGGTATATCACTACTAAAACTTGTTCTAAATTCTATTTGTTTCTCAAATCCAAGTCTTCCTCTAGTTAATACTACTAATTCATCAAATATTTTTCTAGGTGAATAAGTTGTATTAATAATTTCTAATTTATCAGCTTCTATCTTAGAAATATCTAATATACCATTTACTATTTCTAATAAACTATCACTAGCCATTACTATATTCTTAATATCTTCCTTAGTCTCTACTGGTATTCTCTCATCACTTTGTAAAGCTTCTGAAAACCCAACTATCGCATTAAGTGGTGTTCTTATCTCATGAGACATATTTGATAAGAATTCAGTCTTAGCATTACTAGCTTTAATAGCTGACTCTTTAGCTATATTAATCTCTTCTATCAGTTTAACATCAGGGTTTTCAATTGTAAAATACATTATCATATTAATATAAACAATTATAGCTGGTATTACTATTAATGTTGGATTATAAACTCTAAGTAGCATAGCTATTATTATAAAGATAAGAAAGAAAAGAAATGGAAGATTTTTTTTATTCTTAATTTTCTTATAATTCTTTATTAAAATAATTATATTTACTATTACATAGAAAGAAGATATTAGAAAAACAAAGGTTGGTCCAATACCTGTAACTCCCATTGCTTCTTTATTAGATATTATATTAATTGGTAACATAAACTCGATAAGAATAGCAATTATATCTATAGTTAAGAATATCTTTTTCGCTTTATTATATTTTTCTTCATCTAGATAGGTAACATAAATTGTATATAGACTAAGTAATGTCGGCCACATTATATAATGAATAAAGTCTATTTTATTTAATCCTTTTACTAAATACATATTAACATCATCTAGGAAATAATAAGTTATTGTAAGCTCTGCTAATACTAAAATTACATCAAAGAAACTACTAAGTAGCATAAAACCATATAGTTTAGTTTCTTTACTATCTATTCTACTTTTAGAAAAGAATAGTATCATTAATAGCACTATACAAAATAAGCCACTAATTGTAAAGTACATACTGCTCAAAACTCTACCACCTACCTTAACAATAAGAGTATATCACAAAATTATTTAGGTAACAATCAAAAAAAGCAACTAATCATAGGGTTAGTTACTTAGTTTTAATATTTTTTTCTTAGGAGTAATACCTGGTACTAGTTTATTATTTTCATCTAAACAATATTCATTTTCTATTTTACTACCATCATTACTTCTTAAGAATTTCTCTTCTTTTAAAGAGTCATATGTGAAGCCAAAGGCTTTATATTTCTTTTGATAAGTATGATTTAGATAAATATCTTGATCAATATCGGATAAAGAAGTTCTATTAACTCCATTATCTTGCCAAATTTCTCTTCGCATTTTCTCCATTTCTGCTTGAATTTCTAATGTCTTAATAATTATGTCGTCACTACTGTTTATTGATAATGGTTTACCAAATCTAACTATTATTTTTTTATATAAATCAAGTTCTTTATCACAAAGCCTTGATTCTTCTATATACTCTAAGATAGTTGGAACAACAGGGACACTAGTTATAGCTGAAATCATTGTTCCACCTTTTTTAATATCATGCATTAATTTAAAAGGATGTAAGTTCCAGGTTGCTTCTCCAAATATTACTAAATTTTTACCATTTAACACTTTAGCTGAAGCTAGTAAAATACTATTATTAGCTGACTTTTTACTATTTCTATCTAAAAAGGTAGCATCTGCTAGTTTAAAGGTAGCGATAGAGAAAGGATTTAAGCAGTCAGTGGCAACCATTACAGTTGTCTTTCTCTTTAGTCTTTCCATTATATTATACATTGAAAATATATCATGAGCAGTTGAATGATTACAAAGGAATATTGCTTGATTCATATCAAGGTTTTCTACTCCTTCTAACTCTAATCTTTCATTATAAAAATCTTTCATATATAAGTTAGTAACTACTTTTTGTCCAAAAGAATAATTATTAATATTAGGTACTACATTATCAATACAGTATCTTTTTAAATCTTTATAATATTCTTTTCTTAATGCTATGCTCATTTTCTTTTCTATATTATAAGGTAGTATTATCTTATTATTCATTTATTTGTCCTTCTAATTCATCTGCTAAGTATGATCTTACTTTTCCATCTTCTGTTTTAACTTGATAAAGATTACCAATCTTTAAGACAATAATTCCTTTTTCTTTTGTCTTTGGTATATATACATTATTACCTATTTCCAAGTTATTTGTATCATTATCTTGTGTTGTATTTTTAACAATATATCCCATAAACACCTCCCGAAGCTAATATATCATAAATTTATTTTTAATTAAAGTAAAAGCACAAACTAGTTGCACTTTATTTATCTAATACTGAATACCCCATACTACTAAGTGTTTAGCGTCTTTTCCACATACAACGCATTTATCATCTATTTTCTTTTCATCTTCTAAGATACAACGAGACTTAGTTCCTTTTATTTCTTTCATTTTCAACTCACACGCTTCATCTCCACACCACATAGCTTTAATAAAACCAGGTTGAGTATCCATTATCTTTCTAACATCATCTAGATTATGAGCTTCAAAGGTTAGTTTTTCTCTTCGTTCTAAGGCTCTTTGATACATATCTTTTTGAATAGTATCTAATAAATCACTAACAGTAGAGGCTATATCACTATCTGCTTCACAAGTGATTTTTTCTCTAGTATCTCTTCTTGCTAGAACTATTTTATTAGCATTTAGATCACGTTCACCCACTTCAATGCGAACTGGTATTCCATTAACTTCCGCTTCTGCAAACTTAAAGCCTGGACTTTTTTCTGAATCATCTACCATATAGCTTATTTCTTTGGCTTTTAAAGCATCTACTATTTCATCTATCTTAGTATTAACTTTATCACTATCACCTATTTTAATAATTGCTACTTTAACTGGTGCTATTTTTGGTGGTAATACTAAACCAAAGTCATCACTATGAACCATAATTAAAGCTCCAATCATTCTAGTAGTAACACCCCATGATGTTTGATAACAATAACTATCTTTATTATTTCGATCTTTAAAAGTAATATCATATGCTTTAGCAAACTTATCTCCAAAATAGTGACTAGTTCCAGATTGAAGAGCTACTCCATTATACATTAAAGCTTCTACTGTCAAACTATATTCTGCTCCAGCAAATTTTTCTTTTTCAGTTTTCTTACCCGTAATAACTGGAATAGCTAAATATTCTTTAAATAGTTTTTCATAAATACCAAGCATTCTTTTAGTTTCTTCTTCAGCTTCTTCACTAGTTTCATGAACAGTGTGTCCTTCTTGCCATAAAAACTCACGACTCCTTAAAAATGGTCTTGTCTCCTTTTCCCAACGAAAAACACTACACCACTGATTATATTTAAGTGGAAGATCACGATAGCTTTTAACCACTTCATGATAGTAATCACTAAATAATGTCTCACTAGTAGGTCTAACACATAATGGTTCTTCTAACTCTTTTTGCCCACCTTTAGTAACCCAAGCTACTTCAGGAGCAAATCCTTCTACTAATTCTCCTTCTTTTTCTAATAAAGACTTAGGTATTAATAAAGGCATATAAACATTTCTATGACCAGTTTCTTTAAACATTCTATCTAAATTTTTTTGAATTTCTTCCCATAAAGCATAACCATTAGGTTCAAAAATAATACATCCTTTAACACTTGAATAAGTAGCAAGATGGGCAGCTTTTACAACATCAGTATACCACTTAGCAAAATCTTTATCTCTTTCTGTTATTTTTTCATTTTTCATAATTTTTTCCCTTTCTAATGAATATAGAATATTCCCATATAAATTAAGAATGCTAAATAAAGAATAGAAACTATTACTCCATTTACCTTTTCAAAAGTAGCACTTTTATAGTCAACTCCTGTTGCCATCATCATTAATACTCCCCCGATTAATCCGCCAATATGAGCAGCATTATCAATTCCTGGTACTAAAAATCCTAAACCTAAGTTTAAAACTATCAATGGTACTATCTGACTTTTAATAACAGTTCCTAAGTAAACTCGGTAGTGATAGCCAAAGTATAACATAGCTCCAAGTAAACCAAAGATGGCTCCACTGGCTCCCACACTTACGGTTGTATTATGGAAAGTTATGGACATCAAGGAAGCTGTTAAACCACTAAATAAATAGATGAGTAAGTATTTCCATTTACCAAGAAAACTCTCAAGTTGAATACCAATTATCCACAAAGCATACATATTAAATATTAAGTGAGCAATATTAGCATGAATAAAGGTACCTGTTATTAATCTATAATATTCACCTTGTCTAATATATGGTCCAAAGACAGCTAGTTCTCTAAAGATATTATCTGTCTGTCCAAGTAGAGCAGGCACTACAAATAATAGTACATTTATAAGAACTAAAAGATAAGTGATAATCGGTTTCTTCGGTCTAAATACTTTATCCATCTGCTTTTGATCTCTATGATTATGTTCATTAATCTCATCTGTTATCTTAATAAACAAATCTGCTCCTTTTTCTTTATTTCTAGAAATATTTTTATATATGTCAGGATAAGTCGCTAGTAACAACTTATCTTTTTTAACATCTTTTTCATCAGTTACACAAGTAGCTACTCCATTCTTTGGTAATTCTTTACTAAGATCAACACTACTTCCTAGATTTAGAAAGATACTTAGTGTATTTAACTTAAAAGAAAATGTTTTCGCTTTTATCTTTTTCACAATTCGATTAGTCTTAAAAACATCAAATTTATATTGTTCATCATTATGAATATGATGCAAAACGATTCTTACTATTTCACAGTCTTCATCTAAGTTTTCTAACCAAATTTCATCTTCTACTCCATTTAGAATTATGGGAGTATAATTTCTTTCAGTTATAAAATAATGAAGTAGTTTCATTGCTATCATATTAGTATCATTTATTTCAAATATATTTTCCATCTTTTCACATCCTTCTTCATCAAAGTATTATACACGAATTTTTCTTAATTCTCAACACTATCAAGTTCATCTAAATAAGCTTTAAACTCTAAAGGTACATCTTTAGTAAACTCTAAATGTTCTTTAGTTATTGGTTCTATTAATTCTATCTTATAACTATGAAGCATTTGACCAAAGCTAGTTGTCTTTTTACTATTCCCATAGACTGGATCATTTACTACCGGATGATTAATATAAGCTAGATGTACTCTTATTTGATGGGTTCTTCCTGTATCAAGCACACATTCTATTAAGGTTTTATTTTGATATCTTTTAATAACACTAAAGTGCGTAACCGCTTCTTTTCCCCCACTTACTACTTTCATCTTAAGTCTATCTTTAGGATCTCTTCCAATAGGAGCATCTATTGTTCCTCTACTTTCTTTAATAACTCCTTCTACTAAAGCAAGATAAGTTCTTTTAACTTCTTTTTTCTTAAGCATCATACTTAATGCTTCTTTTGTCTCTTCATTCTTAGCTACTAGCATTAACCCACTAGTATCTTTATCTAAACGATGAACAATACCTGGTCTTAATAAATCATCAGTTAAAGGATAATCTACTAATAAAGCATTTACTAAAGTATCGTTTAAATGCCCCGGAGCTGGATGAACAACTAAACCACTTTGTTTATTAATAATTAGTAAGTTTTCATCTTCAAATACAATATCAATTGGTATTTCCTTTTTCTCTAATTTATTATCTACTTCTTCTTTAAAGATATCAATTATATCTCCTATACTTACTTGATAGTTACAACTAGTTTTTTTATTATTAACTAGTACTTTACCATCTTTTATTTTTCTTTGAATCTTACTTCTAGACTCATCTAACATTTTACTTAAAACAACATCTATTCTTCCTTGTTCATCTTTTATTTCTAACTTCATCTTTATCATCCTTCCATAATCCATAGATAAGTATCAATACTCCAATTACAATTAACATATCAGCAAAGTTAAAGATTGGAAAGTAATAATTAAATATTATAACACTAATATAATCAATTACATAGGAAAGTACTAATCTATCATAAAAGTTTCCTAAAATTCCCCCTAGTATTAGTATATAAGAAAGATTAATGATTGACCTATTCCCTCTTGTTATTAATTCTTTATAGAGAAAGAAGAATGCTATTAAGGAAATAATTATTAAAAGAGGGGTTTTCCCTTCCATCAGTGAAAAGGCTGCTCCTATATTTTTAACATAAGTTAGACTAAGTACATTTGGTATTAAAGTAACAGTAGTTTTTAAATAACTAACTACTAATATTTTAAATAATCTATCTATTAAAAATAAACCAATAATTGCTAATGTATATTTAACTTTATCTTTCATTAATTATCACCTAACTCTTCTACCCCATTTACAATAATTTGTATTTGATTATATCTTTTCTCTACTCTTCCTACTATCTTATATAAATTACCTTTCTTAATATTTATATTATTCCAAATCTTTGGAAAGAAGGTATAGTCAACACTTCCTGTTTCATCACTACAACTAACAAAAGCCATTTTATCACCTTTCTTAGTAGTTATTTCTTTAATATTTTCTACTAATACTATAGTAGTTACTAGTTTATCAAAGTATTTATCTAAGTTTTCCAAAGAAATAGCATTTGTATTAGTTTTATAAGAAGTAGCTGGATGATTACTTATATAGAAACCAAACAACTCTTTTTCTTGTTCTAATAATAGATAGTTATCATATTCATCTACTATTTCTATATCTGGTATTAAAACTAAACTAGGATCTAAATCTTTTACTAGTTCCCCATAATTATATAGTGAATCTAGATTAGTTATCAATGTCCTTTTATTATAATTAAAGTTTCTAAAAGTATCTGCTAATATCAAGGTTTCCAACTGTTTCTTAGTTATTCCCGCTACTACTAACGATCTAATAGCCATGAATATATCGGTAAACTCTTCACTTCTTGCTTTAATTATTGTCTTACAAACACTAACTCCTATTCCTTTAATAGTAGAAAAAGGAAAAAGTATCTTACTATCTACTACTCTAAACATTGAAGTACTAAGGTTTATGTCTGGTTTTACTATTTTTATTTTAACACTTCTAACCTCTCTTACATATTCATTTAGTTTGCTTTCTACTCCTATAACGTTACTTAGTAAGTTGGTATAAAAGTATAAAGGATAATGTACTTTTAAGTAAGCCATTTTATAAGCTACCATTGAATAAGCAACCGCATGACTTCTATTGAATCCATAGCCAGCAAATTTAAGTATCTGAGCAAATAACTCTTTAGAGATATTTTCATCTTTTCCAAGAGCCTTAGCTTTTCTTAAGAATCTTTCTTCTTCTTCTATTAATACATCTTTTTTCTTTTTACTAATTGCCCTTCTTAAGATATCAGCTTCTCCCAAGGAATAATCTGCATAATAACTAACTGTCTGCATTACTTGTTCTTGATAAATCATTATACCATAAGTTTTCTTTAAGATAGGTTCTAGACTATTATCTAGATAAGTAACTTTTTCTCTATCTTCTTTTCTTTTAATATAAGTATCTATATTAGCAGCAGGTCCTGGTCTAAATAGTGCTATAGCAGCTACTATATCTTCAAAGTTATTAGGCTTTAATTCTCTTAAAAATTTTCGCATACCACTAGACTCAAACTGAAATATTCCCGTAGTAAAGGCTTTGGTAAAAAGCTGATAACATTTACTATCATCAAGGGGTATATCATAAAACGGTATTTTAATATGAAGGTTTTCTTCTATATCTTTTAAGATATTCATAATCAAAGTAAGGTTTTTTATACCTAGAAAGTCCATCTTCAAAAGTCCTAGCTCTTCTAGATAATTCATAGAGTAACTAGTTAAATACATATCATCACTCTTAGTAAGAGGTAATACTTCATCTAGATTTTTCTGACACATTACAATACCAGCGGCATGAGTACCAATTTGTCTTGGAAAGCCTTCTAGTCTACTAGCTATTAAATAAGTCTCTTTTAAATCTTTATCATTATCTATTTCACTTTTAAATAATCTATCATGCTGATAGTAATAGTTTAGTCTCTCTTTACTCATTGGTGGTATAAAAGAATTTAATCTATCTATTTTATAATTTGGTATCTTTAATACTCTTGCTACATCTCTTAATACTTGTTTAGCTGACATGGTAGAAAAAGTTACTATTCCAGCTACTTTCTTATCACCATATTTTTCCCTTACATAATTAATTACATCTTCTCTATATATATCAGGTAAATCAGTATCAATATCAGGCATACTAACACGTTCTGGATTTAAAAATCTTTCAAAGAGTAAGTCATATTTCAAAGGATCTATTTCCGTAATTCCAAGGGAGTAAGCCACTAAGCTACCAGCAGCACTTCCTCTACCCGGTCCAACTAAAATATTATTTTTCTTAGCATATAAAATAAAGTCATAAACTACTAGGAAATAGTTAGAAAACCCCATCTTTTTAATAATAGATAGTTCATATATTAATCTATCGGAATAATTTTTTAAAACATTACCTTTTAATCTTCTAGTAAGTCCTTTAATAGCTAATTCTCTTAGATAAGTATCAGCATCCAAGTTATTAGGACAATCATAGATAGGTAGTAGTAAGGAAGCTTTAGGAAAGGTAACATTACATTCTCTAACTATTTCTAGACAAGTCCTATCATTTATAAATTCTTTATTCAATAAGTCATAACTAACTTCGTCATAAATACTTTTACCATCTCTTATTAGATATAGATATTTTAAGTAGTTAGCATCTTTTTTTTCTTTATATAAACACTCTTTAAGAAATACTACTCTCTTTGTTATTTCTAAAGCTTTATTCTTTTCTTGCTCATCTTTATAACCAAGATAGACTAACGGAGTAGTTATTAGTTCAAGTAGTTCTCTATTACTATAAGGAATAACAATAATAAGTGATTCTTTGTAAGTATTTATATCAGTAAGTTCTACTTTACTAGTATTAGCTTTGGTTGATAGTTTAACAAGATTTAAGTAACCAGCATAGTCTTTAGCATAACAAAGAATAACTTTATCTTCTATTACTAATTCAAGACCAATTACTGGTTTTATCCCTTTTTGCTTACACTTCTTAATAAACTCCATAGTGCCATACATAGTATTATCACAAATAACTGCATAATTATTACCATTTTTAATATTTAAATCAATAATATCATCTACTGATAAAAGACTAGATAATAGGGAATAATAACTTTTTACATATAACATATCAGCTACTCCTTTCTAGATATTACTATATCACATTTTGTATTATTTATGATAATGACTATTATTTTTTAGAAGCAACTGTTTAAAGTCAACATAACGAGATTTTATTTTACCACCTATTTTTTGTAATGATTCTAAACCATCAGTACTTCTTAAATTATCAAATAAAGCGTTCCCTTCTATACGTTCTAATGACTCTAATCCCCTAGCATCAGTTAAAGTATAAAAGTAAGCATTTCCTCCTATAGATTTCAACGTGTTTAGACCATTAGCACTAAATAATCTATAAAATCCAGCATTACCTGCAATTTCTTCTAAAGATAAAAGACCGGTTGCATTCGTTATGTGTTCAAAGTTAGCAGCATCTCCGATATATTCTAAGGATTCTAATCCATCAGTAGAAACAAGACTTGGAAACCAAGCATCACCTTCAATACATTTTAAAGAACTTAGGTCTTGTGCTGATGTTAAATTAGGAAAATAAGCTATACCGCCAATATATATTAGAGAATCTAGTCCTTTAGAATCTTTTAAATTAGATAAATCAAGATCTTCACCTACATATTCTAAAGAGGTTAAATTTAAGGTTTCTGTTAAGGAACTAAAATTAGCATTACCTCTTATAGCTCCTAAAGAATCCAAACCTTCGGAGTTAGATAAATCATTAAAATAGCAATCCCCTGCTATTCCTTTCAAAGAATCTAAATTTAAAGCACTAGTAAGTTTTCTAAAATCTGCATTACCAAATATAAATTGTAAATTAGAAAAACAGGTTGGAACAGTCTTTGAATTCCAAATTAAATCACCATGAAATACAAGTGTTTCATCTTTGATATCATCAACTTTAATAGCAATTTTTTCTTCATCGATGTTATAAATAGTAGCTATATCTTTTTTATTATTACGTAATTTTTTTATTTCTTCAATTCTTGGATCTTTTTCCCAACCAAAGCCTTCGATATCATTTTCAATTTCATACAAGAATCTAAGTTCTGCATTGGTGAACTCCATATTTTCTTTTTGTTTTTTTTCTAGTATTGTAAGCATATTCATATCTTTAACTTTTTGCAAATATTTATCTTTATCTTCAAAATCATTTAATTTTTCTTCTAATATTTTCTCCATATTAGCTTCTAAATTCTGATCTTTTGAAATTCCTCTGACCTCACCTATTTCTTCTTTACCATTCATCCTAATAGCAATGCGGGGATTGTTATATTCATCATTTTTATCTTTTGTATAATAAATGTAAAAGTCTCCGTTTTCTAATTGAGATTTTGCTACTTCTTCTCCTGCTGTACACCAACCGGTATTTTTTCCTTGAAGTGATTTCCATAAAGGATGATAGTCACTTCCCATATCATACCTAATCCAAATACCATTTGTCTCTTCACTATTTTCTTCTAAATTATAAGCATTTTTTAAATAATAAGAATATAATTTTTTAAAGCTCTCCCCGTTTTTTAAAGCTTGTTCTTCTATTTCGGTTAGTTCATTTTTTCCTATTTGATGACTTATAGTATTATATACTTGAGCTAGTACCTCTCTATTTAAATCTATATAAGGCTCCACTGTCGTCTTAGTTCTTTTGGTAAAATCATTTTTTTCTTTATCAAATTTTCCCAGCTTTAACATACCAGTAAAGGCATAGTTTTTAAACCACATTGGATACATGGCATCATCACTACAAAGGTACTCTATCCAACTATCAAGTGAATTCCTTTGGTCTTTTTGTATTGTTATCAACATTTTAGACTTCATATCTTCAGCTATTTCAATAGTACCATAACCCATCTCTCTTGCTATTTTTTGTTGTGAAGCTATATATGATTCTGGTAATTCATCAATAATATACTTATCATAATATAGCTGTTTTAAAATATCCATTTTGTGTTTATTATTTTTAGTCATATTATGGATTCTTTCAAGTCTAAGCATATATTTATTTATCTTTTTCACCGGGGTATCACTTTTTTCTGCTGTATGCATAACAATATCCTCTAGATGCATATTTTTATTTAAGTAGTTTAAAAATTCTTCCCCATTTTGATATTGCATAAGTTTTCCCCCCTGGCTATTACTATATCATATTTTTGTTCGAAAGACTACTTATTTTTCGCATTTTTGCTAATAATAATTTGACTTTATCACTTATCTATGGTAAAGTTAATAAGCAGAACGAAGAAATAAAGGAGGAGAAATTATGGCAATTAAAGTTACTAATAAGAAACCTTTAACAGGAAATAAAAGATCACATGCTCTAAATGCTACTAAAATGCAACAAAAGCCTAACTTACAAGTTGTAAGATTAGAAGATGGTACTAAGGTTAGAATGAGTGCTCGTGAAATTAGAAATATGCGTAAACAACAAGCAGTTGTTAATGAAGAATCAGTTGTTGCTGAAGCTGCTTAAAAAAGAGATAAATTTTAAGGTTTATCTCTTTTTATTTTTCTAAATAGTCAGCCCCTTTATGAGGTTCTTCAAATAATAAATCGTTAAAGTTTTGTTGTCTTAAAGCTTCATAGATAACAATTGCTACACTATTACTAACATTTAAGGCTCTAACATTATCACTCATTGGTATTCTAAGACAATGTGCTAAATCATCTTTTAATATTTCTTTAGGAATACCAGTAGATTCTTTTCCAAATATAAAGTACTGATTAGTATTAGTATCACTATAATCAAAACTAGTATGTGGCTTTCTACCATATCTAGTTAAGTAGTAATAAACTCCTTTATTCTTGCTTTTAAACTCTTCAAAATCATTATATTCTTCATAGTTTAATTTATCAATATAATTAACACCACTTCTTTTTAAATGATTATCATCAAGAACAAAACCATATGGTTTAATTAAATGAAGCTTAGTATTAGTAGCTACACAAGTACGCATAATATTACCTGTATTTTGGGGTATTTCTGGTTCAAATAAAACGATATGATTCATCTTTAAATACCTGTTGAATACTTTCTAATAAATTTAATAGCTTCATCAACTGTTAATTTAGTAGTATCAGTAGATTCTAAATAAGATACTATTTTACCCCCTTCAAAAGCTAAGAATAATGGAGTATCAGTTATACTACTACCATCACCATATGTTTGAAAAACACTATTTATATATTCTTCTTTAGCTGTTATATCTTGTAAATCAATATAAGTAATGGCTGTTTGTAATCCTCTTTTTAGTAACTCTTTCTTTAAAGAAGTATCAAAACTACGACATTCATTATCATTAGCTACACACATATAAACTACTCCATCTGGATTTTCTAAAACAAAGTGATCAAGTTCAGTAGTAGTTATTTCTGATACAGTATTTCTAAGAACTGGAATAGTACTTTTATAATCTTTATAAGTTTGATACCAACTAGCAGCATATAATACTAAAGCAATAACTACAACATAAATAATTGTTAGTGTTATATAATTTTTTTTCTTATTTTTTTGAAACATTTCATTCACCTCACTATATTTACATTTTATCATAGTTTTCACACTTTGAAAATGACTAACTTAATAGTTTAAAAATAAAACTATATTTTATATCGTTTAAATTCATCTAGACTAATTAACTCTTTAGCTTTTTATTATAAGCATAAATTATAAAAGGAAGGTGAAAATATGAATTATAGAGTAAATAATAATGAAAGAGGTTTTGTTCCTTTTGTACTTGGTGGTGCACTAGGTTATGGAATCGGTACTTACACTAGACCTAATTATCAGTTTTATCCGGTATATTATCCTCCAGTATATTATCAACCATATCCAGTATATCCTTACTATAGACGTTAAAAAGGGGCTGTCGAGAAATTAAGTAATTAATTTTCTTAACAGTCCCTTTTTTATTTTATTATAAAACCCAGAAAA